>CAZURM010000192.1:0-1005 GCA_964622945.1 uncultured Proteiniphilum sp. | reverse complement strand
TATAATTCTTGTAATGCTTGATATTAAAACAATTCCAATTATCACTGCTCCGGCTATTACAAAATACCAGAAATAATCTCTTTCAATAAATATAATTTTTGCTGTATCGCTAAGTGCTCCGAACAATCCGCCCCACTCTTCTAAAACAGCCATATCAAAAACTACCTTTATTGGATAATTACTATCTTCATCATCGACAAAAATTCCAATTCTATTATAATAGATATTAACTGTTCCATTAAATTCATTTCCCTTTGTTCCTATTGGCGTCCAAAATCTTGCACTAAAAATAACTTCTGCATCAACAATATAGTGTGTCATTTCAGAATTATAAGGCATTTTTGAACCGTCGGTTTGTTGAACTTTATTATTTACTAGATATGCCCAAAGTGCAAACGCTTCCATATTATAAATTTTATATGGATCACTAGCCCGTCCGGTTCCGCTTAAATCTTTTAGAACTATTATTTCATCACCTTCAATTTTTACAAATTCTTTTTCAATTACATAATCATACCAATAAGCTTTTTCAAAATATAAGTTAAAAATCAACTCATCAACATCCCCAAACTGATTACAATTAAAACTGAACACATTATCTAAATATAAGTCGGACACATCCAATTCACTTGTTCCCTGCACTAATTTAATGCTAGTAAATTTATATCTCTCATTTGCTTTCATTGTTAAATTTAGTTCTGTAAAATAACTTAAACTGAATGAATATTTTATTTTTTCGCCCCATAAAATTGAGTATCTAATATTATTACTAGACCAATCTATAAAGACTGAACCTTCAATAGAAAATTGAATTGAAATAAGTTTTTCTTCAAAAACTGGGGTTAACTCAACTAAATGGGTTACGCTATCTTGTGCTGTTATTACATAATAATTATTAATAAATTTTGTTTCTGTTGCCTTATGATACCAAACATTTGAGAATTGATATCCGATATTAGGTGTTGCATCTATGAAAATTTTATCTCCAACATGATAATATTCAAC
>CAZURM010000191.1:0-1017 GCA_964622945.1 uncultured Proteiniphilum sp. | reverse complement strand
ATCGGTTGGAGTCGGCGTCTTACCAGATCCACCGCAAGCACTCATGACGAAAACCATTACCAAAACTAGTATATTTACAACTGTTCGAGTGAGCCATTGCTTTTTCATAAGTAGATTTCTCTCCTTTAAGTTACTAACCACCATTTCAAATGGTGGTTTATTTATGCCCCCTCCAGGGGCTTATTGCTGACTTACGCCTAAAGGCGGGTTTCACATCGCCATTTTTACTAGCTGCCTCTTAAGAGGCCCTCTGCTACTTTATCCCGTCTTCCAACTTTTCGTTTTCTTCCTGATCTCTTATATATTCTATAATCGTTTCTTCATTAACATTTCCTACTGTTGCAACATAGTATCCTCTTGCCCAAAAATGTCTGCCTCCCCATTTTTCTCTATACTCGGTATGTCTATCGAATATCATCAGAGCACTCTTTCCTTTGATATACCCGACAAACTCTGATATTGCTAACTTTGGAGGAATACTAACATACAAATGTACGTGATCCTTACATAATTTTCCTTCTATCAATACTACGCCTTTCATCTCTATAAGTTTTTTCAATATTTCAACTATGTCCTTTTTCACTTCTCCATACATTATTCTTCGTCTATATTTTGGTATGAACACTATATGGTAGGTGCAAACATAGCAACAGTGTGATAAACTTGATTTATCCATTATGGATGCCTCCTGTGATTTTTTTTGATATGGCGTGTGAAACCAATATCATTTTATCACAGGGGTTTTTTTGTTGCTTTGTTTTTCGCTACTGCTATTCCATTCTCCCCAGCTCAGCTGGGGGATTAATATTTATTTCATTTATTCTTAGCATCTTTGGCTCTTTTTTGGAAGGCCAAAAATAATTCAGTCCGGAATAGTATGTCCGGACTGAAAATGTGTTAATTTTCTAAATTAAAATATTTTTCTATAAGGAATTCGGCAATTTTCTTCCTTTGATTGGCTTCCGAAACTAAGGTAGAAATAAAGAGTAAAAGCTTAATCTGTAGCTCCACTTCCTC
>CAZURM010000190.1:0-1033 GCA_964622945.1 uncultured Proteiniphilum sp. | reverse complement strand
TTTTACTTTGAAAGTCATATTATGTCAATCAGAATATATAGAAAGAAATTAAAAACAGGAGGATACATTGAAGGCGGAATTTATAAGAGAAAACTATGAGCCAATGATTCTTGATGAACTAGTTGGCGTTACAGGAATTATGTTATTTGATGATGTTTTTTGTTCAATCGCAAGTGAGGAGGATGGTGTGCTTCCTCATGATATCGCCAACAACAGCATCATTTTTATAGATAAAAAAGCAAAATACAAGAAGAATGATTACATTGTAATCAAGGATAGCAGAGTAATAGAAAGCGGATATAGAATTACAAAGGCTCTTTCTAGCAAAGATAAAGATTTTGTTGGACGATTAGTGATGTCCATAAAAATTTACTGAAGGTGCAAATATGAGGTGGAAAATTGAAAATAATTACAGAAAATACAGGTACAAGAGATTCATACGAATCCTATAAGCATAATGCGAAATTACTACTCAAACTTTATAGGAAAGTAAGCTTTCATGTTCAGGATCGAATCCAGATGAAAGACCAGGAAGTTTATGCAAGTAGAAGACAACACTTGGAAGATTTAGTTATTAGTTTTTTAGAGGTAGATACAGATGTTGATGTAAGAAAATTAGAAGAAAGCTTAATCGATATCAATGTGAGCTTATCTTTATTAGAACTTATGGATTTATCTTTAGAGAGACTTAGTAGATATCCAAATGATGGGGAACTTTATGCTGAGATTTTAAGACGAAGATACTTTACGCAGGAAGCCAGAACCTGTGAGCAATTATTGTCTGTTCATAATATGAGCAGATCAACTTATTTTAGATATTTAAATAAGGCGACAGAAGCTTTTGGGAATATGCTTTTTGGATATGCCTTGCCAGATGTCATTGAAGCATTACAAGCCATACAGGAACTGCCTATGGTAGCTGAGATGGCTCAACCTTATGAGACTTGATTGAGACTATAATGGGACAAACTTGGGACGAGCTTGGAACTTAGTTGCTACTGTAATGGGACTTCATCTAATTTAATCTAATATC
>CAZURM010000189.1:0-1039 GCA_964622945.1 uncultured Proteiniphilum sp. | reverse complement strand
GTAAAAGAATTATTGTACGGCAGGTATATAGTTAGTAATATATTTTTGATTAATTTATAATAAACCACTTAATATACCACCATCAATCTGTATTGTTGTGCCATTTACAGAACATGCCTGCTCTGAGCATAGGTAACACACCAAATCACCAAGCTCCTGTGGGTTCATATAACGTTTGTGAGGAAAATCTGCAATTGCTTTCCGTTCATACTCTTCAATAGAAATGTTCTCAGTTGCCGATTGTGTTTTTATAAGCTGAGTTACGCGATCTGTTTTAAAATAACCAGGACATACTGTATTTATCGTTACACCTTTTGATATAAGTTCTTTGCTGATAGTTTTAGCATAACTGACTACTGCTGACCGAAATATGTTCGACAAGACCATATTTGGCATAGGCTCTTTCACGCTTACAGAAGCAATATTAACTATTCTACCCCATCCATTTTTCTCCATAAAAGGAAGACAGAGATTAATCATCCGTATATTATACTTCAACACTGAATTATATGCATCATCCAAATCGTTATCAGAAATATCACGAAAAGTACCAGGTTTTGGTCCTCCCGAATTATTTATAAGGATATCAACACTTCCAAATTTCTCTACTGTACTGTCTACTATAAGTTGATTGTCAGTGGCATTAGACATATCCACTGTCATAGCGAGTGTCTGCACTCCGAGTGTCTCTATTTCCTTTTGTGTCTCAAGCAAGGCATCACTGTTCCTTGCACATAATACTATATTAACACCTTCACGTGCAAGAGCAATAGCACAAGCTTTCCCAAGCCCTTTACTGCTTCCACCAATAATTGCTGTCTTTCCTTGTAAATTGAAATTCATAGCTGCATTATATATTTTTGTTAATTATTGCTTTAATACCATTTGTTTTACTATAAACATAAATAATGTTACCTTTAAAATATGTGGTTAAGGATATTATACCTAAACCTCAAATCTGTATTAACGATAAAATTACATAAATATATTCACTGTTGTCCGATAAAAACTTTTTGAAAGAAGTACGAGGGCAAATTTA
>CAZURM010000188.1:0-1048 GCA_964622945.1 uncultured Proteiniphilum sp. | reverse complement strand
TAAATGAAACACTCGAAGACATATCAAAAAAACTAAGCTTCACACTTGAATCTTCAATTCCTTCAGAGGTACTTTATTCTGAGCCCACTTTGGGAGGATATCTTTGCGTTAGCAAAAACATGAGTGAGCGAGAAAGTAAGGTAAACCTTGAGGTGCTTTTTAGCGCAACAATGCAGCATAAAGAGTTAATAAACAACATTTTTAACAACGTATAAAATTATGGATAACAATATTTTTAATCCGAATCGTTTCTATAAACTAATTGTTAGAAATTTAAAAAGTACTCAAAAGTATTGGTTTCAAGGTTTATTAATTTTTGCTGGATTACCACTACTTATACTCCTAATAAATCTCTCAAGCACTGGATTAGCGATTAGTTTAAATAATAGAATGTTATTTATTGATATTCTAATTAGATCACTTGCGATTGTATCACCATTCATACTCTTTTTCAACTATAACCATCCAAAAAAAGGACTCACTGAGGTGATGCTTGCAGCATCAGTTTTTGAAAAATATGTGGCAATGCAACTTGCATGTTTACTTTTTCCGTTGATAATTTTAATATTGTTTGGAGGTGTGGATAGCTTGCTTTCTTTTCTTTTTCCTCGAGTACATGAAGGATATGCCATTCAACAGATTTTAAATAATAATATTGATTGGAATAGAATTACCAGTATTCTTTTATTCCAGCAAACTGTGTTTTTTTTCAATATGTTATTTGTAAATAAAAAAGCTGTAAAGACATTAGGTGTCTTCATACTATACTTTATTGCTATAACAGCTACAATTGTGATAACCATTTCAATATGGGAATCTAGGATTGCAATGGCAGATTTTAGAAATTTGAATTTTGACTATACCGAAAGAGGACTCTTCACTATTTATTCAAACGATCATCCCATCATATTATTCATTCAATACATACGTATTTTCACACAAGTTGTCGTACCTCTGATATTTATGACCGGCTCATATTTTGTAATGAAAAACAAACGATACTGATATGAACTTTAACGAACATAAACCTATCTACTTGCAGATTTCA
>CAZURM010000187.1:0-1067 GCA_964622945.1 uncultured Proteiniphilum sp. | reverse complement strand
TGGATCACCACCAACATACTCAGGAACTGGTTTTGGGTCCGGGTTATATTTTGGCACATAAGTCCAAGTATCAGGATCATCTGGATCATAGTTAGGATCATTCGTATCAGGTACCCTTGTTGGATCTTCCGGGAACAATGGGTTCCAGTTAGTACCTAAGTTTCTGAAACCTGTTACATGAATATGATAAATATTGTTTCTCAATACTGGTGAGTTAAACCAATCAGGAATTTCGTCAGGGTTAACCCATGCATAATACAATACTTTACCACCTTCATATTTAGTCATAACAGTGCTACCGCTGTCATCATATGCAGCTTGAGCAGAAGTATAGAATTTACCATTTCCACCTAAATAGAATGTTCCATTAGTTGCTTGAGTTCCAGTATCTCCCCATGCACCGGCAGCAGGAGTAAACTTAGCTCTTACAAGTACATAGGCTGTATTACCTTTCTTATAACTTGAAGCATCTTTAACGCCATATTCGTGTGTCGTAGGTAAAATAAATTTACCGTCAAGGATACTTGCATTTCCAATGAGTTCAGCTGTACTGTAGTCAGCTATAGTAGGTATAGAAGTTCCACCAAATCCAGATGCTCCCACATAATTTTCATAAAGACCTGAATAGTCATATTTGCCACCTGCTTCAGTTTCATAAAGAGCCTGAGATGTTGGTACCCATCCATAATTTGGTGTAGCCCAATCAACTTTACGTTGAACAAATAACGAGTTTTCACCTTGTGCCAGAACCCATTTGATATCTGTAAGTGTTCCAAGAATAGAACCACCTCCTGATGTAGGGATATTATAGGTAGTTCCTGCAGTTGTAGTCATTACTCTTGCAACGGCTCTTTCAACTTCTAAACTAACACGGTTCTGAGTAGAGTTACCCACACTTTCAGTAACTGTTTCTTCAGCTGAAATGCCATCTAAAACATTTAGTGTAGCATACTCAACGTTAGTCATAACAATTGCATCTTCCCCACCAGCTACTTCAGCTAATTCGCTTGCTGATGTAGAAACATTTGTTTTATCTGTTCCTGAATTTGCTGCTACGAAAGCAATTT
>CAZURM010000186.1:0-1088 GCA_964622945.1 uncultured Proteiniphilum sp. | reverse complement strand
TAACAAATTGTAACAAAAGTAATATTGAAATGCAAAACAAAGGATTCATTAAAGTTTTCAGTATAATCCTGACTGCAATCTGTTTGTTTTATCTCTCATTTACAGTTGTGGGGAGACAATACGACAAAAAAGCAGATCAATACGCAAATGGAGACTTAGCCCTGAAGAATCAGTATCTTGATTCACTGTCAACCGAGAAAGTATATCTCAACTACACATTAAAACAGGTCCGCGAGAAAGAAATAGGATTAGGACTTGACCTTAAAGGTGGTATGAACGTAGTTCTGGAGATAAATGCAGCCGAAGTGCTCGCTTCACTAGCTAATACCGATGACTCTCAATTTAATCAGGCATTAAGAGAAACAATAAGTCAGAATCGTAGAGGTAGTTCATCTGACTTTATCACACTCTTCCAGCAAAGTTATGAACAAATTAATCCTGAAGGCAGATTAGCCAATATATACAGTATTACTATGAGTGACAGGATTAGCCCTAGTTATAGTAACGACCAAGTAATATCTGTATTAAGAAACGAGCTTTCGAGCGTTGCTGACAATTCATTTAACGTATTGGCAACACGTATAGACCGTTTTGGTGTTATAGCACCTAATATTCAGCGTCTGGAACGTGCAGAACGTATACTTGTGGAACTTCCCGGAATCACAGAACCGGAACGTGTACGTAATCTTTTGCAAGGTAGTGCTAATCTGGAATTCTGGAAAACATATAATGTAAGCGAACTTGGCACTTATTTCAACGAAATAAATTACAGATCAAATGAATATGCTTTATCACAAAGGTCCAGCTCCGCAGCTGAGCAATCAGAATTGATGCCTGAAGAAGATACAGCTGATATAGAAGCGGATTTAACTATAGCAGATATTTTTGAAGAAGAGTTTGTAGAAGATATAGTAATAGACAGGAGTTTTGTTGAATATTTTTATGAGCCCTATTTTGCAATGAGTGGCACTTCTGGACCCATACTAGGTACAGTGTCAAAGCTTGATACAGCAGCAGTCAATTTTTTAATACAAAGGTATAGTAGCATATTTCCAGCTGATGTTAATTTTAAATGGGGATTTAAACCA
>CAZURM010000185.1:0-1138 GCA_964622945.1 uncultured Proteiniphilum sp. | reverse complement strand
ATAACTCTACTTTGACCAATTTCGAAACCGCGTTTTAATATTTCATTTTGTCTTTCTGGGTTTATCTCGCACAGCACCAAAGCACTAGCCCAACCTATTGCAGTGTGCCCTGAAGGATAAGATCCATTTCTGGACAAGGTCTCTTCATGATCTGGTGTGCAGGTAGGTTCTTGAAAAAAAACATAAGGACGAACGCGCATATAATGTTCTTTTGCATCACGGGTAGCTAGATCACCTGCATCTTCCCTCATATTGTTGAGTAGTTTATATATTTGAGGTGTTTCAACTTCTGTTATTTGTACGCCAAATGCTTCAGAAAGTGCATCCGCAATCCCTCCTCCACCCAAATATGCATCATGATAAGCTTGTTCGCCTCTTGGAGTATCTCTTAGCATTTTACCTATTTCATATTGAGCTCTGTCGTTCAAAAATAAAATATCGGTGGGTTCGGGAGGTGCGGGCAAAAGTTCCAAACTATTAGCGACATCCGATTTTTGCAGAAAATATAAGTCGGGGTTGGTTCGTCTATCCCTTATATTCTCTTCTTGAGCTATAGAGTTGAAGGAGATAATTGAAGATAGAATAATTAATAGAGTGAATTTTGTTCTCGTCATAATCTTATATGCGTATTAAAAAGTTATATGCAATTGGCTTTATCATATATTTACAAATGTAAGAAAAATTGTGAATACTATCTCATAACTTTTTGGTTTGTTGCGACGTTGTTTCTCGTCTTTCAACCCAGACATAAGAACACAAAAAAGCCGTCCAAATATTTAAATTTGAACGGCTTGTGTAATTTTTTATCGCTTTTTGTCAAAGGTTATCAATGAAACTGGAAGGAGACCACTCTACCCTATTATCTCGATATGTATCAGTTTTGTTTAATTGTCTATAAATGTCTGACAGACAATTAATAGACAATTAAACAGTTTTAAAGTATTGATAATTAGCGATTTAGAGAACAGTAGTGGAGTTGGAGGCTCTACCCAATCGGTTTATTTAAGTTTGCTGCGATTAATCAATCCAATATATCTATCTGTATTTCATGTATATAAAGTTAATGAAATATTTTTGGATATATTAGGATAAACAAAAAAGTGTGCGTAAATTCGTGCGTAAATTTTAATACGCACAT
>CAZURM010000184.1:0-1144 GCA_964622945.1 uncultured Proteiniphilum sp. | reverse complement strand
CCAACTGTACGTCCACCTTCACGAATAGCGAAACGAAGACCTACGTTACATGCTACAGGATAAATCAGTTCCACTTCGATAGTTACGTTATCACCAGGCATAACCATTTCTACACCTTCGGGCAGAGTGATTTCACCAGTTACGTCCAATGTACGGATATAGAACTGAGGACGATATTTGTTATGGAATGGAGTGTGACGTCCACCTTCTTCTTTCTTCAAGATATAAACCTCTGCTTTAAACTTGGAGTGAGGTTTAACTTTACCAGGGTGAGAAATTACCATACCACGTTTGATATCGTCTTTATCAATTCCACGAAGTAAAAGTCCTACGTTATCACCAGCTTGACCTTCGTCAAGAATCTTACGGAACATTTCTACTCCTGTAACAACTGATTTTCTACCTTCTGCACCAAGACCAATGATTTGCACTTCTTCACCTGATTTGATTATACCTGTCTCAATACGACCTGTAGCTACTGTACCACGACCTGTAATTGAAAACACGTCTTCTATCGGCATTAGGAATGGTTTGTCAACATCGCGTGGAGGTAGTGGTATCCAAGTGTCAACCGCATCCATCAATTCCATAATCTTGTCTTCCCATTTAGTTTCACCATTAAGTGCACCAAGAGCAGAACCTTGAATTACCGGTGTATTATCACCATCGAAATTATAAAATGATAATAAATCACGCATTTCCATTTCAACTAATTCAAGCATTTCCTCATCATCAACTAGGTCTACCTTATTCATGAAAACTACAAGCTTCGGAACGTTTACCTGACGTGCAAGAAGAATATGCTCACGTGTCTGAGGCATTGGACCGTCTGTAGCAGCAACAACGATGATAGCGCCATCCATCTGTGCAGCACCAGTAACCATGTTTTTAACATAGTCAGCGTGTCCTGGACAGTCAACATGTGCATAATGACGATTATCAGTTTCGTATTCAACGTGTGAAGTATTAATTGTTATACCTCTTTCTTTTTCCTCCGGAGCGTTGTCAATTGAATCGAATGACCTAACTTGTGAGAACCCTCTTTTACCTAAGACGGTGGTGATAGCAGCCGTTAGAGTAGTCTTGCCATGGTCTACGTGACCAATAGTACCGATGTTCACATGCGGTTTCGTCCGGTTAAAAT
>CAZURM010000183.1:0-1146 GCA_964622945.1 uncultured Proteiniphilum sp. | reverse complement strand
CACACCTCAATTTTTTGGACAACTAGAGTTTGAATAAATAATTAAAACTCAAATTTATCTTTTGTATTTAAAATTACGATAGAATTTTAATAAAATATCCTATACATTAAAACCTAAATCAAGAACAATGAATGATAATAAGAAGCTGAAAAATATTGTTTCTCAATTTATTGAGAATGATGAGAATACCACAGTTGAACCACTTGGAAAAGGACATATTAATGATTCGTATAAGGTTGGAAATGGTAGTGAATATGTTTTACAACGTATTAATCACTATGTTTTTAAGAATATTGATCAACTTCAGGATAATATCTATAGAGTGACAAATCATATTCGAAGAAAATTAATGGAACAGGGAGTAAATGATATAGATCGTAGGGTTCTTGCACTGATACCAACTAAAGACAATTCTCTTTATTTTCTTGATGAGGATGGGTGTTATTGGCGTATGACTAAATATATTAAGGAAAGCAAAAGCTATGAGGAGATAAATACAGATCTGGCGTATCGTGCAGGAGTGGCATTTGGTGATTTTCAGAAATCATTGGCAGACCTTCCAGGAGCACCACTGTATGAGACAATTCCTAATTTTCATAATATGGAAGTGCGTCTAGAGATGTTTAGAAAGTCGGTAGAAGCTAATAGAGCAGGGCGGTTGGATAAGGTGACAGACATAATAAAAGAGATTGAAAAGCGTGCAGAGGAGATGTGTAAGGCAGAAAGACTACATCGTGAAGGTAAACTCCCAAAACGTATTAATCATTGTGACACAAAGGTGAACAATGTGTTGTTTGATGAAAATGAGGAGGTACTTTGTGTGGTAGATCTTGATACGGTGATGCCCGGCTATGTATTGTCAGATTTTGGAGATTTTATCCGTACAGGTGCCAATAAAGGAGCCGAAGATGATAAAAACCTTGATAATGTGTCAGTTGATCTGGATATTTTTGAAGCTTATGCAAAGGGTTATCTTAAACATGCGTCCTCATTTCTTTTAGATATTGAGATTAAAAATTTGGCTTTTGGTGCCAAACTTCTCACCTATATGCAGATGGTACGTTTTTTCACCGATTATTTAGATGGAGATATATATTATAAAACTGCATATCCGGAACATAATCTGGTGCGAACAAAAGCTCAGTT
>CAZURM010000182.1:0-1248 GCA_964622945.1 uncultured Proteiniphilum sp. | reverse complement strand
TATACTATATCATCAAGAGTGAGTTGTTGATTTTCATCTCTAAAATATTTTTTCATCAAACTATCAAGCATCATTTTTCCCGTACGATTAAGATATGGCTTTAATTTAATCACTTCTTCTTTTATACTATAAAGCGATGAAATTGAGGCAACAGAATATTTTTCAGATGCTTTAGTAAAATGAACTATATAAATACTACCCATAAATGGATTTGTAATATGAGTTAAAGAATAATTCATTATTTCGTGTTTCCCATATGGAAGTATCACATGAACTTTCTGATTTATGATGACGCCCATATCCTCATTTTTCATAATATCCGCAAAATAAGGATTCATTTTTCTCCATGCTTTTAGGTCGAACTCTTCATTTTCTTTCATACCTAAAGTAGCATAAGCACGTTTATTTAATAAAACCTCATTAGAACTAACAAAAAAAATAGCAGTGGGATAGGGTATCTCATTAATGTCGACAATTATTTTATCTCTTGATTGAATATTTCTACCCAATCTTAATTCTACTTTTGGAGAATTCATAGCACGCTGTGGTTTTAAAATTTGTCGCAAATATATAATAAATATTCGGTTTTTTAAATAATAAACCTATAAAAACCTTACAAAACCTTACAAAATTATTTTAATTATACATATCAGTCTCTTAATAACACAGTTATAGTCTTTTTTGTTTTTATTAATTTTTTAAAAAAAATATTACAAAAAAAGGGGCTGTCAATAAAATTTGACAGCCCCTTAATATTGAGTATGTTGTTTTTTTATTTAGTATCAGTTTCTACATTATTATCTTTTTCAAGATTTTCTTCTGTTACAGTGGTTTCTTCTTCAACTACAGGTGTTACATTATTTTCAGTTGATACAACCTCTGTGTCAGAAATTTCTGATGCACTAGCAGTAGCAGCTTGCTCTTCAGATTTCTTTTTAGCTAATGCTTCTGCACGAACTTTATTAACTTCTTTCTCTGCATCCAATCGTGCTTTTTCTTCTGCACGTAATTTTTCTTCATCCTTGATGATTATTGATTTTTCTAATTTCAACTTGCTGTTTTTCCAAGCTTCAAATCGTCTATCTGCTTCAGACTCATCAAATGCACCTTTTGCTACACCGCCTAACAAGTGTTTTTTCATTAGTACACCTTCATTAGATAGTATATTTCTAACTGTGTCTGTAGGTTGTGCTCCTGTTTGCAGCCAATACAAAGCTCTATCGAAATCTAAAGTGATTGTAGCAGGAT
>CAZURM010000181.1:0-1278 GCA_964622945.1 uncultured Proteiniphilum sp. | reverse complement strand
TGTTTATACCGATAAGAGTGTCGTTCATCCGAAACTGTTGAAATAATAGGAATATGTTGGTAGCATATGAATTAGATACAGATTTTTAAAAAGGAGAGGAGGAATATTCATGAATATAAATTCCAGGGATTCCCCGTATACTCGCATACAGCAAATTTCGTAAAATAAATTTATTTAATATTTTGGGAGGGGATTATTTTTAAAAACAGGCTGGGTGGAATATTCACAGATGCACCCGGAATATTTATCAAGGGGTAGACTATAAGATATATTACAAAACTATAGAAGGATACTATTAAGGGAGGTTTGTTAATTATGAAAAAACTGTTTGCCTTGTTATTGGCAGTTGTCCTGCTTATGGGAGCAGTGCCAACGGTTGCATTTGCAGCTGAAACTTCCTATAGCAAAGCGGATTATCAGGTGGTCCTCGATAAGCTAAATGCCTTATATGGTACCAAAATCCGTTTCGCCACGGAGGAGGAACTTCAAGAGAACGGTTTTGTTCCTGAGAGTATTGAAATTTCACCTGCTGAGTTCGAGAAAGAAATATTGAATCAAATTGTAGTGTGTGAGGCTGCTAATCGTGAAGCTCTTGCGGCATCCGAAAGGTCCCGGTCAATGAAGGTTGACGAAAGTGGTAGCGGAATTTGCAAGCCCAGTAGGGTCGTAACACAAGGGGCTACCTATCCCTACCTGTAACCGGTGCAAATGTGCATTTGGAAGCTGTAGTAAACAATTATAATGGTTACTGGCGGTTCAGCCGAATTGAAGATGTCATGACTACATCTACCCAGAGTATCCCATATCCGTGGTTTTTAGCAGAGACATATAATTATCAGTTTATAGACACTCGTCGAACGTGTGCCCTTGATCTTTATGGATCTACCTTTGATAGATATGGAACCATTGTACCCAATGCATACCGCTATGTAGAATTTTGGGCCGGTGCCGGTATGGGAACACCTTAAACCGGTTGCATTTCTTAAAAGACCCTTCCAATACAGTCGAAGGGTCTTTTATAGGCCATGGGGATAGGTTGTGTGCCAAACTAAGGACGTATCATATAGTGGGGGGGAACCCCACTGAGCAAGGTTTAGCAGACCACGTTGTCTTCAGGGTTTTATGGATTTTCCCTAAAATATTTTTCCAACCTACTTATTAAAATCATTTAGATCACCTATATAGTATTTTAATAATACTATCACAAACTGTACATTTATGTATGCCAAATGGATAAACGACATGTTTGTCGGTATGAACAACAATTTTTAATAAAAT
>CAZURM010000180.1:0-1327 GCA_964622945.1 uncultured Proteiniphilum sp. | reverse complement strand
GGTGCTGTTCCACACAGCGGTTTTGGTTTGGGTTTTGAACGGCTAATGCTTTTTGTTACAGGAATGACCAATATTAGAGATGTTATTCCATTTCCAAGAACTCCTGGACACGCGGAGTTTTAAGTTTTTCTTTCTTGAAATGTTAAATTAAAAGAGGCTCATCCAAAAAAGATGAGCCTCTTTTCAAATATTATGCTGCACCGTTTTTACCATTTGTTTGATAATAAATAGAGGTGCAACTTGATGAAGTCTTTAGGATCCACCTCTACGAATTAAGGAAAGTAGAATGGAAATGACTGCCAAAACCAATAAAATGTGGATTAAGCCTCCTACAGAATAGGCTAAAAATCCTACCAACCATCCGATGACTAAAATTATTGCAATTAGATACAAAATTCCTCTCATGTTATTTGTTTTTAGTGAAATTATTAGAAATTATTTATTGCTTGTTTTCTAAGCTCTTTATTATATTTCTATAAGTATGCTTTTCTCTTGAAACGTTGGTTTAATTTTATTTTCTTTTATTAAAGGCGAATAGAATAATTCCTAAGAGAGTTATTGCGGCACTCGCAATAACAGGTTTCCAGTCTGCTTTACTTACTGCGAAATCTAGTCCAAATAACGAAAAAGACTCAGAGTCATTAAGAGCTTGAATGCCAAATATTAGTAAACCTGCTATCCCTAAAACCAATAGTATTGTTCCTGCTGTTTTCATAATTAGATGTTTTTGTTAAAGTTCTGATTACCCAATTTTATTACTGCTTTTGCTTTGTTGAAATTTCCAATTGCTTTAATCATCCTTGTTTTTTTATAAAATAGATTCTTGCATAGAGTTTTTTGAAATAGGTTTTCAATAGCTTACCAAACTAATGTTAAACAACATTGATTTAAATCTGTTTATTTTAAACATTTGATTGTGTAGAATAGTACGCTTTCTCTTTTTTGTAGTTCATCTTTAACTTGTTGTTTATCATAATCTGAAAATTATTCATTATTAAAGTTTTGTTTATTTTTAACCTGATTTTAAATTTTTAAAACCATTAAATTATCAATAGCATGAAAACTCAAAAGCAATTTGTACTTCTCTTTATTTCTATTATTGTTTTATCGACTTATGCAGGCTGTAGTCAGTCGCGAAAGAAGAGTGATGATCAACAAATAAGAGAGAAAATTGAGAAGGAATTTAAAGAGTTAAAACAAGAGATAAATTCCATCTCAATTGAGGATCACAACTTTCGTGAAAAAGTTGATAAGTTTGTTGCTGATTTTAATAAGGATATCGAAGCTGTTGAGTCCGATATAAAAAAGAACAAGAAAATTATTAGTC
>CAZURM010000179.1:0-1356 GCA_964622945.1 uncultured Proteiniphilum sp. | reverse complement strand
CGAAATGGGTTTACAACGTTTATCCATCCCCTCCATTCCTTTTTCTTATACCAGAATTTAGTAGGCAGGTTAACAGAATACTCGCTTTGCAGCAGTCGGGTCTCTTGCATAAAGCTTTCGTTCTCTGTATTGAAGACATCATCCATTAGATTATTTTTCAGCAATCGACTCATCCACAGTCCTCCCATCAACAAACAGATATAACCTACTGCCATTGAAAAAATATAGAAACCGGTTGTTGTTTCCACTGGCAACGGTATATCGAGTAACCACCAGTTCATAAAGAACAGAATAAAGCCGATGAAAAGAAAAACATAGATTTTCGTCCAGGTTATTTTTTCTTCTTTTACGCCTTTTGTGCCTAAGCACGATAGTCCAAGAAACAGAACGGAAAAAATCTTGGTGTATAAAATGTTTTCAAATAAACCTGCGGTTCGGTTAAAGTTGAGCAGGATTTTATCTAAAACCTCTATTTGAATGTTCCATTCCCGAATGGAAAAGTAACAGTACCAATAAATATTTAGTACTACAAAAATTATACTTAACGCTCGCATAAAGTCCATGACTTTGGCAAGTCCTCTTAAATCGTCTTCTTGTTGCATTTCTAATAAGAATCAAATGGTTTGATTAGCGAAAGTAGAGGCTATATATGAGGTTTGAGGTGGTTTTGTTTCAGGTGGTTACTTGTGGCTCCGGTTTGGAAGTATATGGCATTGAAAATTTATGTGTGAAGCACATAAAAATTAAACGTTTTATGGCTTCTTCTTGGTAGAGCCTATCAAAATCAATATCTTTACAAGATATATCAATAATTTGACTGATGAAACATATAAGTTGGTTAAAAATCATACTTGTGGAGCAGAATAAAACGAGGGAATTGTTGGCTGAAACATTTGATAATGAGGCGACTGTTCCCCGTTGGTGTACAAATTGAAACATAGCTTTCTTTGGAAACGTTGGTAGAAATAGCCAATGCCTCGAAAGTAGTTATGAAAAATTTACTTAGACGCGAAACTCATAATTGGAATAGTCAAATATGTAGCCTCTTAGAGGTTGGAATAAAAACAAATTTTAAAAAAAATGTCGATTGCTAAGAAGGAAATTCCTATAGAATAGAATATATACTTCAAACAAGGTTTGCAAAAGTAACGACAATCGATAAAATATTAACTTTATCAAGAGTAGCTAAAAATTACCTACAAAAGCTTTATGAAGTTAATTTGAAAGTTATTTTCAATTAGTAAAAATTGGTAAAAAAATAAGTGAAACGCAATGTATATATCAAAAGTAAGTTTAGTAAACTACAGAAACTTTGCAAATGCAAAAATCGTTCTAAATAAAGGAATCAATACAATA
>CAZURM010000178.1:0-1381 GCA_964622945.1 uncultured Proteiniphilum sp. | reverse complement strand
GACAGTAGATTCGCATAACAAAGCCTACAGTCTGTTTGTTATTCTATCATGCTTTCTCTATACTCTCTAAGCTCCGGTGATGCTGCCTCAGATCTCAAGGAAGGTCCTTTGAGATTTATGGTATAGGCCACTGAGATCAATCGATCCATAACCGCATCTGCCGTTGTCTTATCTTCAAAAATCCGATCCCATGTTTCCAAAGGAAACTGACTGACCACAATTGTAGAACGTGCATGTATTCTATCTTCAATAATTTCGGAGATTTCATAGCCTGAAGGAATATTTAGTTCCGCTAAACCCCAATCATCCAGTATTAAAATGTCATGTCGCTGCAGCTTAGCTCTAATACTTTTGTACAGGTCTGCATCTTTTCCGAACTTGAGATCACTTAAAAGCTCACCCAATCTGTAGTAGCGTACGCGATAGCCGTGCCGACAAGCGTCATCGCCCAAGGCTTGGGCGAGAAAAGACTTGCCCGTCCCGGTAGCTCCTGTAATGACAATGTTCTCATGTTTTTTGATCCACTGGTGACTGGATAAGCGTGTGATGAGATCCTTGTTCAAATTTCTATCATGTCCATAGATAATGTCGCTTAAGTGAGCAGTCTGTTTGAATTTAGCCTCCTTTATTCGTCTCTTAACCCCGTTATTTTGCCGCCTTTCGTATTCTTCATTGACAAGAATGGCCAGGCGCTCGTCAAAGCTCAGGTCGATCCAGTTCCCGTTGGCGTCGGCCTCCCTGTACGCTTTGGCCATTCCTTTGAGACGCAGTTCAGTCAACTGTTCTAACGTTTGATTGTATAGCATCGATATTTCCTTTCGCGTAATAGCTCGCTCCTCGAATATTTTCATGTTTGTTTAACTTCTCTTGCTTCTGCTTTTGCTCTATCTTTGTCAGGATGGTTTTGATCTGTGTATAACCGCCCATGCCAATCTCACAGGCTATGCGACATGCTTCCTCTAAAAGCGGGTTTGAATATTTATCCGCAAGACGGAGTATCCCCATACAGCTTTGGTAAGTTTGTTCTTCAATTTCGTATCTCTCCAGAAGAGCAGAGATGAATTTGTATGTGAAAGGTCCCACAGTTTCAGCCCAGTTGCGATATTTTCTTCCGTTCATACTGTCTGCCATATACTGATGCTGATGACGCTGTGGCATGTGGTCCTTGATAGTGATACAGCGAATCGCCGGGTCATAGCATCTTTGGTGAAAGGCAATACGCCGATTGTCGTATAATATCTCTACGGTCGTACCGGTTGAAGAAACGAGAACCTTCTTTCCGCAGAATTGATAGGGCGTACTGTAAAGACGCCCGTCGAAGGAAACATGGTAGCCGTTTCTGGAGACCGTGGCCCACTTGACTTGGGGAAGTTCAAAGCGG
>CAZURM010000177.1:0-1430 GCA_964622945.1 uncultured Proteiniphilum sp. | reverse complement strand
AAAATGAGGCTATATATTTTAGTCGTTCTGTAATTCCATATATCAGAGATGTTCAGCATGACAACTGGCTTAGCAAACATCAATATTATAAGCATATCGGAATATATGGTTATCGTATTGATATACTTAAACGAATTACGAGTCTTTCTCCTACTGAACTTGAAAAAGCTGAGTCGTTAGAGCAATTGAGATGGATTGAACATGGATTTCGCATAAAGGTTGCCAAAACCAATGAAGAGACTATAGCAATAGATACTCCAGAGGATTTGCAAAAGGCCTTGGAATTTTTAAAAGAAAGTTAAAAAAAACACCTCAGAAAATATTTTCTGAGGTGTTTTTTTATATCGTAGATATGTCTCTAGAACTAATTTTATTAATTGTATGCTGACATTTCTTCCTCAGTATATGCACCTCTTTTAGCAAAGAAATAAAGTACAAACGGCACGATGAATAAAAAAATTGCCCAAAGGATGTTACTAATAGTAGAGCCTTTTTTCATGTTATTGACATAGATATGTCCTAAAGTACCATTAACTATCAAGGCCATTCCTATGACCAGATTAATATTGTCGGTTGTACCCATAAAAAATGGTATAACCAAAACTGCAACGCCTATAAGCATCACTAAAACGCCGATGTATTTTGCAAAATCTTTCATGTGTGTGTATAATAATTATGTTATTGATTTCGTAGCACAAATAAACACAAAATTCAACAAACTAAGAAATTATTTGAGATAAAAAACTTATTTCAAGCATGAAATAATCATAAGTGAGCAAAAAATCATTTTTAATAGTCTAATAAACTTCTTTTTTTTATTTTTGTAAAAATTGTTATTCCGAAAGAAATAAAATAGTGAGAAAAATACTGTATTTTTTATATCAGTGGATCATTTTTGTACCACTGTTTATTGTGATAACTATTATTACAGCACTGATTGTCATTATTATGTCACCACTTTTTGGCAGTAAACTATGGGGTTTTTATCCTCCTAAATGGTGGTGTAGACTTACTTGTTGGCTCTCCTTATGTAGAGTGAAGACACATGGACATGAAAATCTTGATCCTAATAAATCTTATATATTCGTTGCCAATCATCAAGGTTCATTTGATATTTTTTTAGTTTATGGTTTTTTAAATCATAATATTATTTGGATGCAGAAGCAAAGTCTACGTAAAATACCCTTAGTTGGATTTGCATCTAAACAAGCAGGGCATGTTTTTGTAAATAATTCAAATTCGAGTGCTAGGGCATCAAGTATAATAAATGCAAAAGAAAAAATAGTTAATGGAGTTTCAATGGTAATTTTTCCTGAAGGATCACGTTCTCATACAGGCAAAATGGGGCGTTTTAAATGGGGTGCATACTATATTGCAAATGAGTTAAATTTGCCTATTGTTCCATTGACTATTAATGGGTCTTTTGATGT
>CAZURM010000176.1:0-1444 GCA_964622945.1 uncultured Proteiniphilum sp. | reverse complement strand
CGACCTGCATCTACAACAGAAAATTGAATAGATCGACCTCTATCTCTATTTACATTGATATACTCGATAAGAATAATACCATTCTTCACAACAATACCAATCAACATAATTCCTCCAATGATACCCATCACATTTAGTGGGTGTCCAAACATCAGCAGACTGAGTACTGAACCTGTAAATGAAAATGGAATTGAAATCATAATAATTAATGGGTATGTGAAAGACTCAAACTGACTCGCCATAACAATATAAACAAGAATTACAGAAATCATGAGTAATATAAACAAGTCAGCAAATGCATCTTGTTGATCTTCATAAGTACCAGCTAATTCAACATCTACGCCAGCGGGTAATGAGATATTATCAAGTTCTTTATTTACGTCGTTTACAATTTCGCTTAAGGCGCGCTTATAGATACTTCCTGTAACTGTAACAACACGTTCTCTGTTTTGTCTTTCGATTTCAGGGAGGGATGATGCTAAATTTACAGTTCCAATCTCTTTAACTCTAAGAGCTTCACCTGTGGGTGTGTATAGATTTATGTTTTCAATATCCGTAATGGATTGACGATAATCTTCGCCATATCTCACACGTATATCATACTCATATCCTCTCTCACGAAATTGTGAAACTACAGTTCCATTAATTCTGTTTCTAATGAAGTTCGAAGCTGTAGCAACATTCAAGCCATTCAGCGCCAACTTTTCTCTGTCGAATGTGACATTGAATTCTTGTCGAAAATCGGGGCGACTAATCTTAACGTCTCTTAGTCCTTCAATTACTGCTAAACTCTCTCTTATTTCATTTGCAACTTCATCAGTTTCAATTAGGTCGTACCCAAATATGTTTACTTCCACATTTGATCCACCACTCATGCCTCCACCACCGCTACCTCCTGGTTCAACTTGATACTCATGGAGCTCAGGTATTTTTGCCAATTCAGTACGTATTTCATCCGATATTTGGAAAATGTCTTTTGAACGAGTCTTAGGCTTACCAGTATTAATATTGAAACTCATAAGGTTATCGGCATTTTCACTCAATCCAGCAAAAGATGATCCGCTCGCTGTACCAACCTGAAATGATAATCTCTGAATTTCTGGAAACTTCTCTTGCAACATCTTAGTAATATCTAATCCCATTTCGCGTGATACCTCCATCCGTGTTCCCGTTGGCATTCTCACACTCATAGCAATCATATCATTGTCGGAAGCGGGGAAGAACTCAGTCTTAATAAATTGGAATGATAAAATAATTGTTAATAATAAAACTCCAAACGCTCCAATAACTGTAATTGCACGGTGACCAACAGCCCACTCCAAAGTTCTTGAATAAAAATTGTCCAATTTCCCTAGCCAGCCTAAGACAGGTTTGTGCAATTTGTCGAACCATGTATCTTCACTTCTGCCACTTCTTAACATCTTAGATGCCAACATAGGGGTCA
>CAZURM010000175.1:0-1446 GCA_964622945.1 uncultured Proteiniphilum sp. | reverse complement strand
TTAAGATTTTGAGGTATAGGATCTGTCGTTTCATAAGTAATTAGCTCTATATCTGATCCATTAACACTTGTTCTCCAGAGCACTCTAATTCTATATTTTGGTGACGCAGGAGTCCCTATAGGCTCAATATATATTTTTACTCTTCTGTAAAATGCATTGTCATTAGGACGATTTGTTGTAACTGTATTGTAATCTACAGAATTAGGACCATTTGCACTAGCAGCTGCATCAAGTTTAACATGAGTGAGATAATTCCATCTATTTGCAGCAGTGCCTCTTAATGTAATTGAGTTTGGTTGCAGGTTCGATACTCCTCCGTTTTTCTGATCTCCTGTAGTAGCAAAATTGCCATATTCGTCTATACCTATTCCAAGATAAGCCCCCGGCATACCGTTATTAGTTGCTTGATGGTTAGCATAACCTAAAGAGCCTCCAAAACCTCCTGGTTGAAAGTTGACATTTGCATCAAACAGAAAAACAGAAATTCCATCAGCTCCATTATATGTATCATCTCTTCTTTTTCTCCATGTTTTATATTCGAAGTCGATATATACTCCCAAAGTAGAGGGAAAACTTGTATTTATATATGCATAGCCTTTTTGATTCCCATTATCATTGGTCAATCTCAGCCAGCCATTATTAACCGGATCAGAAATACCAGAAGTAAGGGAAGCAGTTGGCTCACCTCCCAATATAATATTACCACCTACACTACTACCTTTAAAATTCTCAGTGATAGTAAATTGAGCATACGTTTTTAATGGTATAAGTATCCCGGATAAAAGTATTACAAAAAATATAATAATTCTCCATTGTACTTCAATGTACACTCTTAACATAAAGACCTCCTTTAATTTTTAGTTTTTCAGTAAACATCCCAACCCTTAGAGATGGCTACTTTTGTAATATTTTCGTTCAACGGTTCATCAGTAATCCACAGTTCACCACTTACAACTCTGTTGAGACTGTTGATAAGACCTTCTGCTATAGCTTCCGATAACGGATTTCCAAACAACCATATTCGATTTAGTTTACTACTATTAGAAACATCAATCAAAGTTAGCTGATTATTATATGCCAAAAAACTATTTAAGTCTGCATTATTTGAAATATCTAAAACACTAATAGAATTACCTGAGCAATCCAGTACCATCAAATTATTGTTATTCGATATATTAAGCGATGAAAGTTCGTTATTAAACACCCACAGCGATTTGAGGGCATTGTTATGTGAAACGTCAAGTTTAGCTATATTATTTCCTGAAACATCGAGTCTTTCCAAAGCATTATTCTTAATTAAATCAATCGCTACAAGTTTATTAACCGGCGCATTTAATGTTGTAAGGAAAGGGTTCTTTGAAACATCAACTTCTGTAAGCTCATTTGATGCTGCACCGAGATAAGTGATATCACCATACACAGCAATTGAATTAACCCCTGCACTCA
>CAZURM010000174.1:0-1493 GCA_964622945.1 uncultured Proteiniphilum sp. | reverse complement strand
TGGAAACAATCCACACAATACTTAAGATTTTACGCAAAACCGAATCGCGAGATAGTTGTGCCCGTATAATGGTGTAAATTAAAAAATAAAAAGAGACAATGTCTCTCCGTTCGGTTAAAATGTAATTACCCCAAACAAATTACCGTAGGAGGAGAAACATGTCTCAGATTAATATTACATTAAATTATCAAGAAGCGCTAGACCTATTTTCAAAAGATAGAAATGAAGCATTTGCTATTCTGATGCAGAAAACCCTAAACGCCATTCTATTGGCAGAATCAGAGGAACAGATAGGGGCCGCCAGGCATGAGAGAAGCGAAAGCAGAAGTGATTATCGTAACGGTACCCGTGACCGTAAGCTTGTAACAAGGATAGGGCAGATTACACTTAGAGTTCCAAGGCATCGGGACGTCCCTTTTGTGACGATGGTTTTTGACAATTATCAAAGAAGTGAAGCAGCTCTGATATCGACTATGACCGAGATGGTCGTTCAAGGTGTGTCCACAAGAAAGGTTTCTAATGTCGTAGAGGAGTTATGTGGCACCAGCTTCTCCAAATCAACAGTATCAGAGCTATGCAAGGAACTGGACAAAGGCGTACAACAGTTTAAGAATCGACCATTAAACGATGCATATCCCTTTGTAATGGTCGATGCAAAGTACATGAAGGTAAGAGATAGAGAGAAACATCGCATCGTGTCAAAGGCATTCATGGTTGCTATTGGGATTACAATGGATGGCATGCGTGAAGTGATCGGGTTTGGCACTTTTGATAATGAGTCGAAAGAGACCTGGACGAAGTTTCTATCTAGTCTAAAAGCCCGGGGATTAAAGAGTATCGATATGCTCACAACTGACTGCCACAGTGGACTCATCGCAGCTATTAAAGCTGTATATCCTCAAGTAGCTTGGCAAAGATGCCAATTTCATATGCAGAAGAATATCTTGGAGAAGACACCGAAGAAATACATAGCAGGCTTATCGACAGAACTTCGTGAAATGTTTACAGCTAAAACTATCGAAGAGGCTAGAAAACTACGAGATCAAATCTACGAGGACTATAAAGATATTGCACCTAATGCCATGGAAGTACTGGATGATGGATTTGAGGATGCTATGACAGTCATGATGTTGCCGGAGACAATGCGAAGGCCTCTGCGCACGACCAACATAGTAGAGCGTGAAAATGCTGAGCTAGACCGCCGTTACCGCGTTATTAGGATATTCCCTAACGATGGATCGATGGAACGCTTAATGGGTTCAGTGTTAATGGAGCGTCATGACTTAATGGCGACAAAGCGGTATTTGTTTACAAAAACTAGATACACAGAAGCACTCAAAGAGGCTAAGCCAAAGTTTCTGGAGATAGCCCAAGAACAGATAAAACTTCTAATGGCATCCTAAGCTTAAGATAGCAAGCGTCTAAGCGAGCTATTTGATACATTAACCTTAACCGAATGAATTTACACACAATAAAGGACTTGACCGCGAGCA
>CAZURM010000173.1:0-1493 GCA_964622945.1 uncultured Proteiniphilum sp. | reverse complement strand
AAAAAATGGCTTTAAATCAATTGTGCCTTCAAAAATCATATCGGTTAATCTACCAGTTATATACGGTGGTATCAATCCCACTATATCACTCAATAGCAAAAATAATATTGCTAATATATATTCTTTTTTATAGTACGATATAAACCACCAAAATTTTTTAAACATATTTCCTCCTTAATAAAAAAACGAAAATATATTTCAATTTTCGTTTCATATACAAAAGCTTAAATTATGATTTACACACAATATTAGTACCCAAACATTATACATAGTAATCAAATTCATAGCAAACATCTATTATTGAACTATTACTTATTTGTTTCTTATAATTCAAGATAATTATAAATATATATATACTCTTTTTGTGCCCTTTTGTTTTACAACTTTAAATATCAAGTTTTCTATATAGTTCATTTCTTTTTCTATTTATTACTCTTGTGTTTAGCTTAAGTTCTGCAAAATCGATAGAATGAGCGCCCTTCTTTAAATTGTTATTTAAGTTTATTCTATACTTTGTACTGAAATTTTGTTCAAGACACAAAGTAAACTCTAAATCATATAAATTATAAACACTGGTCCATGCTGTTAATTTCTCCTGTTTAGCCTTATCAAGTATATCAAAGCAAAGATTCTCATCAATCTTTTCATCTCTATTAAGGATTCCATTTATTTTTTCGTATCTACTACAACCCAGTTTACTTATGACAGACTGATTTGTAAGAAGTCTATACTCTCCATTATTTAGTTTAACGATTTCTTCGTATACCCCTTCTTCATAAATACCTACATTAGCTTTATTATCTGCAAAAAAATATTGCACCTTTGGTAATCCATACTTAATCCTATAATCTATAGCAAAATTTTTCACTATAGACATGGATTCTTGAACATCAGAGGCTCTCTCCAATATGTATTTTACCATTCCAAGACTATGTATTGTCATTGGATTCAATTTTCTATCTTCTTCCTTTATTGTTGGGAGAGCTATAACACCAGCAAATAATCCATTTTGGTTGAACCCTTCATAAGCTGTATCCTTTCCCATCTGTTCTATATAGCAACAACCTATAGTATTCATCCCATAGCTTCTATATGAAGGAGAAAAATAAATTTTCCCACCAAATTGTACCCAATCAAAATTTCTACCTATGATTAATCTTTCATTTATACATTTGCCAAATATAGTACACATATTCTGTCCTTTCTGATATATTATTTATAATAATGTAAAATCTTCATATTATTCATTATATATTAATGAATTGATTATACCAAGAGAATTTCTGAATGCTAAGAAAAGCTAATAAAAGATTTCTGATACTTTTAAGATAATATGTTAAAATGCAACAAGAGTGAGATCTTTCTCACCCTTGTTATTATTATTATTATTAAATTATAAAATTTTACTTTCTATGATTTTAGAGTAAATCACCTATTTTTTCCTCAACTTTTTCTACTATTTCATTTGATATAACAATATCTTCGCATTTATT
>CAZURM010000172.1:0-1533 GCA_964622945.1 uncultured Proteiniphilum sp. | reverse complement strand
GCCACCACTTCTTTTTCCAAGTCTAATTCTTTAGAAAGTACTGCTTTGTATTCTACGCGGTTTGTTTCTGTCATATTTTCACTTGATTTCTTGATCTTTAATTCTTCACTTTCTTGTAATGCGTCAATAGGAATTTTCTCAAATCATCTTCTATCAAAACTTCGCTCTCTGCCAACACCATTTTAGGATTACGCTCAATACTATCGTCCAAGAAGTGAGGATAACCCTCCTTGGCTAGTAGTGAGGTGAATGCTTGTTCGAGTTTTGCTTCGGTGAATTTCATTTGATTGCTCCTATTATGGTATTTATTGTATGCTGTTTATTCTGCTTTTGTCATTTTTGATAATAATAACGATTGTAATTCAACATTACTTTTGTTTTTTATTGTGTTATCTCTTTTAGTCTCAAAAAGTACTTTGCATATATTTTCAAAATTTATAATAGTTGAAATGCTAGGTATAATTAGCTCATGCATATGAATGTAATTTCTATTTAATGAAGGTACGGCAGATCCACTGTTGTAATCGTGAATATTTATCCCCTTTAATACAAAGTATGCAAAAATAGGTGTAGCATTTTTAAACTCTTTAATCCATAGTGTTGTATTTAATGGCCAAAAATCCTCAGTTATATAAAACACTTCTCCCAAAGAACCACTTCTTCCAGTAACAATTCCAGGTGCTTTAACCTTATATTTTGAATGATATTGTGTTATTCCTGTTGATGCGTAAATAGGGTGTTCTCCTTCAACTCTATCTTGAACTGGAAGATCAAAACCTCTTTGCAATTGAATTAAATCTCCAAGACAGCCTGTTTCCCAATTTATTGGCACCTCCCCATCCACCTCCTCACAATAAACCATCTCCCCGCCCGATGATTTATAAGGCTCTCCATCCTCATTGGGAAATTCAAAATCCACAAACCAATGTTTATACAAAGCCTGTGCAGTTTCTTCTAGTTTTTGATTGAGGGTTTCGTTTAGCTCTATTCGGTTTACTATGGTGTTGTACTCTCTTACAATTTCATTTTGTTTTTCTATGCTTGGGATAGGTAATCTCATATCACAAAAAGAGTCCCATCCCAATTTGCCTCTAATATCTGTATCAGTGTAGAACCAGCAGTTTCTATCAAATTCAGCACGTGAAACCCACATCATTAAATAATCTACATTTAGCTTGTTTTCATCTTTTATTTTAAATACATCATAAGCAGGAGAAACTATTATACTATTATCAAATTTTGAAACTGCTATTGGTAATCTATAATCACGCCCCACGTGCATTCTATTACAAGCAAACTGATTAGGCTCTACAATTTTGTATCTCTTTAAATTAGTTCCTATAACATTTGCTACAGAAGGCATAAAGTATTTATTTATATTTATTCCCTGTAAGTTGCTTACTTCTCCTGATATATTCCTATTGCTTATTCTTTTAATATAATCACCTAAGCGCTTGTAGTTCGACTCTAATCTATAGCTCATACCCCAACTCTTTAAAGACATTCAACAAGTCTGCTTTCGACTGCTCTTCT
>CAZURM010000171.1:0-1534 GCA_964622945.1 uncultured Proteiniphilum sp. | reverse complement strand
CTCTCGAGATAATGTCGAAGGATGTCAGACAAACAGCGGACGTAGTGCTGGTTCTAGATACTTCCGGCAGTATGTCAGGCACAAAAATGACAGCCATGAAAACTGCTGCCAATACATTTATTGATACCGTGCTGCAAAACGATACAACCAGAGTGGCGATTGTTTCTTATGCCTCTTATGCTAATAACTCCATCGGTTTTCGCAACAGTTCTAATAAACAGCAACTGAAGAACTTTGTCAGCAATACTTCTGCCGTCGGCGGCACCTTCACTCAGGATGCCCTGCGCGCTGCGCAGATCATCCTGGATACATACTCCTCCACCGCCTCCTCTAAACACATTGTTCTTTTGTCTGATGGTTTGCCGACCTATGCCTATCCTTTAACGGACCCCAATGCTTATCTTGGCGGTAACCTGACCGGCAGGGTCTACGAATCTGTTTCTAATGACTCCATACTTTACCCTACAGCAAACCGTTACGATGCCTATCGTCAGAACGGAGTACCGGCAAGTCCCGCGCTGACATTGTTTGACCTTAACTGGCGCATCGGCTCGGGTAATGCCCAGCATGTCATGTACTATGACGGGGACAAGTCAGTAGGAGAAAATGTCGCCACTCTCAGTCCAACGGGTACATATTTCCTCTACAATGGAGGAAACCTCTACACCCGCTCGCAGCAAGGACAATATTCACAATTTAATGGCTTCACTACAATAGGTGGCAACAGGTACTATCCGGCCGGCAGCACATACTATACAAGAACAGGCAACAGGCCTAACTACACCTATCATCAATTCACTCCCCCACAGGACCGTTACACTATTGAATTCATTAATCAGGGAGACGGAATTTCCCGCTATCACTACCTGCCTGCCAACACAATCGCCCAGTCCAAAATCGCCCAGCAACAGGGCTACATCGTACATACGGTTGCCCTGGCGGTCGGACCGGATGCCAGTACAGGGGTAGACGGAGATTTGGTTCTGCGTGATATTGCTTCGACAGCTGCACACGCCTATAAGGCCTCAACTGATGATCTGGAAGCGATTTTCTCCACTATTGCAGGATCAATTATTTCCTCGATCAGCGATGCAGAAGTAACGGATCCTCTGGGACCGGGTTTCGACATAATGCCGGAAGCAGGAGGAGATCCACTCTTTAATGCAGACGGTCAGAGCGTTGGTGTGAACTTTGCAGCCGGCGAAGCTTCATATGATGCTCTAAGCAAAACAATCAGCTGGAATGTAGGCGCTCTCTCAGCGCCGATCACAGTTGAAGGTCAGCTTTATCACTATGAAAGACTTACTTACCGCATTGAAATAAATGATGAGATCCTGGATCCATCTGTGGCTAGATTCACTCGCAATTCTGACGGCAGCGGTACAGCTGCTGCCGACGGAGACTTCTACCGGACAAATGGCACGACGGCCCTGACTTATAAGAACGCAGCCGGCTTAGCGGCTGCTCCCATCAATTTCCCCATCCCGGTCGTCAATCCGATTTTCCTTAAAGTGACAAAAATCCTGCAGGATGC
>CAZURM010000170.1:0-1574 GCA_964622945.1 uncultured Proteiniphilum sp. | reverse complement strand
AACAAAGGTTAGCATGAGAATAATTAGGTTGAATAGCCTTTTGAATTGCATATTATTTATTTTTAGTTGTTTCATGCACACTTAAACAAATCTGTGGACAAAAAGGTTTATCTATTACTGGTTCTATAATATTGATGGGCAGTGCTATTGAATACTGTAGTAGGGAAAGGGGGACCATTTTAAAAAGCGATGATAAAATTATCACCGCTCTTTTATTTACTTGCTTTATTTAGGTACTCAACTAGTATTTAGTATCTCGAAACCTATTCAGTTAGCTCGTCAGTGACAACATCTTTAAGCTTAATATCCCTTTCTCTTACAGCTCTGTTTTCACAAGTCTTGCAAAGTTCTGAAATACCTTTTTCATCCCACGATTGTTTAACCGTTCCATTATTTATCTCGTCTCTACCTTTGATGTGTTGACAATCTTCAAAGATATGATATCTATTTCCTGCTTTGGTCCAATATACATTGTCGTTATCAAAATTAAGCTGTTTCAGTGTGTTGGTTTGTGCATTAATCTCTTCGGTATATTTCTCGATAGAAGCTGGATTAAAATCTATACCTGTGATTCCCGCTGCTAATAATGCAACTATCGCTATTGTGCCTGCAATTCCTTTTGTTTTACCATCAGCCTCTTTGTTTGTAAAGACAAGAATAACTAAGGGCAAAAAAGCTAATACTGCCATGATAGCACCCAGTTGATTTTGAACAAAGAATCTTACTTTGTCCTTTTCGGATGCAGGGTCTAATTTGTTTGCTTTTTTCCAAAGCATCGATCCGGTAATAGCTAATGCTAAGATAATAACAATTGCTACTATCAACCAAGTAAGGGTTTCGTTGCTAATTAATTTTAAGATGGCAAAGACTTCTCCGGCAATGGCAATAATCCAAGCTAATAAAGCGAAAAGACGTAGCTGTTTTGCCTTTGCTTTGCTTTCAGCACTTGCTTTAAATACTTTTTGATTTGACATAATTCTGTTTTTTTTGGTTGTTACAAATATTTTGAGGTCTAGTTTATACCCAAATACTTTATCTGTATTCGGATCTACTTCTTAATGATTAACTTAAAATGCAAATATAAGATAAATTTGGTTTATTTGAATGGTATTCCTTTTTTATTGTATGTTTTATTGTTTTGGTTGTTTTTCTGCAAGGTTAAACAAATCAATGGTAGGTGTAGCAATTGTACATGGAACAGTTTAAAAAATAGCACAAAACATACTCAACTATTTGTTATCTAATTTTTTATTTATCTTTTCTGATTGCATTTCAATCTTGTCCCAGTTCCCTTCATTTATCAAAATATCGAAATCTGCCAATAAACTTAGTTCATTAATCGAAAAGTAGTTCTTAAAGTCATTGTTTTCAGGTAAATAGTTTTCTTTCCATTTTGCAGTTATTATCGATCCCGAATCTTCTATGTTATCACGCAACTCTTTAAAAGAGCAAAGTGTCAACAGTTCAGTTATAATTTCTCTCCTATTTTGATTTGGGAGGTTTTTATTGAGAATAAAAACCCCACACTTATCACACTTCATTGCAGGAGTCGACATACCACTACCTAAAACCTC
>CAZURM010000169.1:0-1597 GCA_964622945.1 uncultured Proteiniphilum sp. | reverse complement strand
AACAATGAAAACATAAATGTAACTAATAATGTCCTCGAAATATATGGCAGAGAATAATTTAATTGTTAACAGGGCAGATGCAAATATGCTAAAGTGATAATCTTACTTTTTATCTAAAAGCATTACCACAATTATTGTTATTTGAACTGTTAATTATGTGCAATATTAAACTAATTATCCTAATTTTATCGCTTTGATTCGTTAAATGTTTGCTATATTTGTATATAATTCAAAATAAGCCAGTAAAACAATAGATCAAAATTATAATTAATTAAAACTCCTTTCTAGAAGAGATGTTTACTATTAATAGTGAAATGACTTTAATTAAAAAATGTAAATTAATATATATTTAAAAAATGAAAAACACAATGGAAGACATACAACACTCTGGACGTTTAAAATCGTTAGATGCATTGAGAGGATTTGACATGTTTTGGATAATGGGAGCAGAAGAAATTTTTATTTTGCTTGGAGCAATTACCGGATGGCCCGTCTTAGAATGGTGGGCTGGACAGATGACCCATGTTGAATGGCATGGGTTTCATGCATATGACATGATCTTTCCTTTGTTCCTATTTATTTCTGGAGTATCTTTCCCCTTTTCTGCCTCTAAAAGATTGGCAGTCAAAGGTGGCAAGCAGGCTCTATATCGTCATATTTTTAAAAGGGGATTAATACTTTTTATTCTAGGTATTATTTATAACAATGGTATTAGTTTCGATTTCGAAAACATGCGATTTTTAAGCGTATTAGGGCGTATTGGTTTAGCATGGATGTTTGCTGCTCTAATTTTTATGAATACTAAAAATTGGAAATCGAGGATGATTTGGTTTTGGGGGATACTTATTTTCTACTGGCTACTGTTTGTGATTTTTAAAGCTCCCGACTTTGGTGATCCTGATAGATATTCAATGCAGGGGAATATTTCTAGTTATATTGATCGTACTATTTTACCTGGACGTTTGTGTTGTTATGGATATGGTGATAATGAAGGTTTATTGCCTACTATAGCAGCTATTGGCACAGGCCTCTTGGGTATGCTTACAGGGGAGTTTTTAAAGAGTAAACTCAAACCTATGAAAAAAGTACTTTATATGGCAATTGGAGGTGTGTTGCTCATAATTATCGGTCAGCTATGGAACTTAACCTTTCCCATTAATAAAAACCTATGGTCCAGCTCTTTTGTATGTTATGTGGGTGGCTTAAGTATGCTACTTATGGCACTTTTTTATTTGATTATTGATGTTTGGAAATTTCAAAAATGGGCTTTCTTTTTTGTAGTCATAGGTGTGAACCCAATTACTATATATCTAGCCAACAGGGTTATCGGTTTTAGTAGAGCTACAGATTTTATATTTGGTGGAATAGCTGGATTATTTCCCGAAACATGGTCTGCGCTTATTATTGCAATAGGTTATGTAGCAGTAGGATGGCTGTTCTTATATTTATTATATAAAAAGAAAATATTCTTAAAAGTATAACTAATATCTTCTTTATTGTAATGCTATAAATGCATAATCTTTTTATGCAGGCAAATTAAATATTGCTACATTGCACTTTATAATTAAATATAAAGATTTAAGGTATGTGAGCTATT
>CAZURM010000168.1:0-1653 GCA_964622945.1 uncultured Proteiniphilum sp. | reverse complement strand
ATGATTATAGTAAAGAACCTTTCACACAAGAAGAGCTTGAGGCTATGCCTGAAAAAGCTAAACAAAAACTCGATGTTAACCCCTCGCTATATATCAAACCTTATGGCACTACACTGATAGTGGTAGTGAAACATAGTAAGTTTTGGATTGCACTGCATATTGGCGATGGCAAGTGTGTTACATACAAAAAGGGAGGTGAGCCCGAACAGCCCATTCCTTGGGACGAGCGTTGTTTCTTGAATGTTACCACATCAATGAGTGACGAAGACGCACTAAAAAGATTCCGACACTATTATAGTGAGAATCATCCAGATGCAATTTATATTGCCACCGATGGTGTGGACGACTCCTATGCTTCTGACGAAAGGCTGCACAACTTTTATATCAAACTAACTAATTCTTTTATTGACACGGGAGCAGAACAGACCGTAAAAGAATTAGAAGCTTTCTTGCCAATACTCTCTGAGGAAGGAAGTGGTGATGATATCTCTATTGCAGGAATCGTGAGTTTATAAAAAACAATAAAATATTTTAATCGTAATCATGAGTCTGCTCCGAAAAGTCAATTTCACTCATTTCCGCCCCTAAATCCCCTCTAAAGGGGGACTTTAGCAGAGTGCTGATTATTAGGCTTTTCCCTTCAGGGACAAAGGGTAGAAAAAGACTAATAATCGGCATTTGAGGGTTTTCGGAGTGGCCTCAATCATAGAACAAAAACATTAAATATGAAACTAATACGTGGATTTTCATTTTCTTGGAGACGATTAGTTGGTATCACTAAAGTGAAGCAACAGATAGCACGCAAAACGGGAATACCTACAACCAAACAGGGGCTGGAACGAAAAATAGGGAATGAAATAATTAAAACTATTACAAAGAAAAGATAGAAGAGCAGATTTGCATCTTCGCATTCGATAATGACAAACAAACAATTAGACATATCACATGCTTGCAACTTGACAGGTGTGGGTAGCTTGCTCGCATATATCGTTGAGAAATATGGCAAAGACATTTATTTGAAGCCTCAACAATTGATAGGCCTGTTGGCAGACTTGGGCAACCTAGAAGATAACTACTTGAAGCTATATCGCCGTGCCATAATGGATGATAATATTACTCTTAGGCTTTATAAAATAGTTTCGGAAGACAATGGCGATGATTTGCTGGTGCAAAAACTCGCAGTGAAATATAGAGAAGCAAACTTTCTGCCCGAAGATGTTTCACAAAATGTTATTAACAACTTCCTGAATGCTATAGTTGAAACACCACCTACTATATCTACTGTAGCTACTGACGAAGATGGAGAATATATTGATGAGCGTGGTGTGAAATATAGTAGAGATGGGAAAAAGCTAATTACAGCATCATCTGAAATTAATGGTAAATATCAAATTAGAGATGGAACAAAGGTTATTTGTGATCTGGCTTTTTCACGCTGTGAAAGTTTACAAGAAATCAATATCCCTAGCTCGGTAACAAGTATTGGAAATGAGGCTTTTAGAGGGTGTTTTAGTTTACAAGAAATCAATATCCCTAACTCGGTAATAAGTATAGGAAATTGGGCTTTTTTAGGCTGTAATAGTTTACAACAAATCAAGATCCCTAACTCGGTAATAAGTATAGGAAATAAGGTTTTTTGGGGGTGTAGTAGTT
>CAZURM010000167.1:0-1688 GCA_964622945.1 uncultured Proteiniphilum sp. | reverse complement strand
CCTCAAAATATTAATATTTAAAACTTCAATTGAGACATGAGTAAACTGACAAAAAATCACAAGTTAGCTTTAAGCAAAATTGAAGAAGGAAAAGCCTATTCACTGAAAGAAGCATCATCACTGGTTAAGGAAATTACTACAACTAAATTTGATGCTTCTGTAGATATCGATGTACGTCTTGGCGTTGATCCGCGAAAAGCTAACCAAATGGTAAGAGGTGTTGTATCTCTTCCGCACGGAACAGGGAAACAAGTAAGAGTTCTTGTATTGTGCTCTCCGGAAGTCGAAGCTGAAGCGAAAGAAGCAGGTGCCGACTACGTAGGGCTGGATGAATATATCGATAAAATTAAAGGTGGTTGGACCGATGTTGATGTAATAATCACTCAACCGCAAATAATGGGTAAAATTGGTGCACTTGGTCGTATATTAGGTCCACGTGGTTTAATGCCAAACCCAAAAAGCGGAACTGTTACTATTGACGTAGCAAATGCTGTGAAGGAAGTAAAACAAGGAAAAATCGACTTTAAAGTAGACAAAGCTGGTATTATTCACACGTCTATTGGAAAAGTATCATTCACACCGGAACAAATTCGAGACAACGCTAAAGAATTTATTCAAACGTTGATCAAATTAAAACCAACGGCAGCAAAAGGTACCTATATTAAAAGTATTTATCTTTCTAGCACAATGAGTCCGGGTATAAAACTGGATACTAAGGCATTAGATGAAACCAAATAACAAGGAAATCAATGAAAAAGGAAGATAAAAAACAAATAATTAAACAAATATCAGTTGATCTTGAGGAGTACGAGAACTTCTATCTCACTGACATTGCAACATTAAATGCAGTAAAAACGAGTGATTTAAGAAGAGAGTGTTTCAAGCAAGACATCAAATTGGTAGTAGTTAAAAACACCTTACTGCAAAAAGCATTCGAATCATTAGACAAAAATTATGAAGAGTTATATCCTATATTGAAGGGTAATACTGCTATAATGTTTTCTAATGTGGCAAATGCTCCTGCTAAGCTTATTGATAAGCACAAAGCCAACAAAATACCTGTATTTAAAGGCGCTTACGTTCAGGAAAGCTTCTTTATTGGAGCTAGTGCCTTGAAGGATCTTGTGAATATCAAGAGTAAAACAGAACTTATAGGAGATGTTGTTGCACTCTTGCAATCTCCTGTTAAGAATGTTATCTCAGCACTCCAATCTGGTGGTAATACATTACATGGAGTTCTGAAAACGCTGTCGGAAAAAGGAGAATCGCAATAAGAAAATCTTAACAATTTATTTTAAAATAAATATTAAGACACCAAACAGAATTAGTAATCAACAATTTAAACAAATACAAAAAAATGGCAGACTTAAAAAAATTTGCTGAAGACTTGGTTAACTTAACAGTAAAAGAAGTTAACGAACTAGCCGAAATTTTAAAAACTGAGTACGGTATAGAGCCGGCTGCTGCAGCTGTTGCTGTTACTGCAGGTCCCGCAGCAGGAGAAGAGGCCGCTGTTGAGGAAAAAACTTCATTCGATGTAATTCTTAAGAGTGCTGGTGCAGCAAAACTTGCTGTTGTAAAAGCAGTTAAAGAACTGACCGGACTAGGACTAAAAGACTCTAAAGATTTAGTTGACGCTGCTCCAAGTGAATTGAAAAAAGGTATAACAAAAGACGAAGCGGAAGCTT
>CAZURM010000166.1:0-1699 GCA_964622945.1 uncultured Proteiniphilum sp. | reverse complement strand
TAATCGCTTTGTTCGTGGCAATTTTAATCACCTCAAAGATATTGTAATCTGATATTTAAATTATATCGAACAAAGGATCCGTCCCCTTGTTTGCCCTGAACAAAGGATCCGTCCCCTTGTTTGCTTGTTTGCCCTTGTTTGCGCTTGTTTGCGTTTATGCATAGATTGGAGATTTTAGCGTCCCTGGATTATACTATAAAGTTATATGATAAATAAACAACACAAAGGCACCATCTTTATGTGTTTTCGTTCCTATGTGTTTTCCTGCTCATTTATAGAACCTATTATGGACTCTAACAGTTCAACATACCCTGTCAATTGTTTTAATCCGTGGTCCGTGAGTTCATACACAGATTTCATTTTCTTTTTTTCAATCGTTTTTTTCGATTTGATATAACCCCAGTTTTCTAATTTAGTCAACTGCACACTAACATTCCCATCAGAACCTTCCACCATATTTCTCAACTCCACAAAGGTTTTTTTACCGCTGACTAGGCAACTAATTAACTTTAGCCGCATGGGTAAACTCAATGCCTCCGATATATTGTTTATATCCATAATGCATCCCCGGATCTTTTTAGTACATATGCTAAAATAATATATCCGACTGTAGTAACAACGTTGTAAAAAATATATACAGCTAATGTGCCGTTTACCTTCATGGTATTATAGAATACAATATCTAACAGTAGAAAAACAAACAATATAAGCAATGATATGCCAGTAAGCCATTTTTTGTTTGTTAAAATACTGCATATTATAAAACAAAAAGTTACTAACATTATATTAATCAACATATTAAACTCAGCTAATTTGGACATGGTACCTAAAGTAAATTCCGATGGTAAAAACAAAATAATCCCACACCTGACCGCTATCATGATAAATGGTAAAACCACGGCAATAATTCCCCACGTAGCCATACAACTGAGGTAGTATTTGTTTGATACATCCTTTTCACCTTTAAATATTTTAATATAAATAATCAATATGCTAACTGAGATTAAAATGTTAATGAGGAAAATAATAAAGGGAAGAAATCTATGATTCATACTATTCCTAAAAAACAGAATCATGGGTGATGCGATTATAAACAGGGCTAACCGAAATACTCCATACAATAACAAAATTGTATAAAATCCTTCAAAATTTGATTTTGTACTCTCAAGGGTTTTTTTAATTGTTTGGATATCAGTATATGCTTGATCCTTATTTAATTTCATAATGTACTCCCTCCACAGATATATTTTAACTTTATACTATAAAGTTGTTTATATTATAAACCTTATTGCAACATTTGTCAAGAAAAAAATCAGCCCTAGCTTCCAGAAAAACAGGTCAATATTTACTTGATTTTGAGGAAATAATAAAGATATATTTTTTCCCAAAAAACCACCAATCACTATAAACCTGCACACAGATCTTATTGAAACATTAAAAAGGGCTATTACAATAGTAATTTTTTAATTGCCATTGTAATAGCCCTTTTCTATGCCGGGAAACACCTTTGATTAATAAACCTACTCAACAAATATCCTTGTTGAAGGGAGCCTGAATTCCATTAATTTTGGAAATGGGCCATTAAAAAATATTTAGCTTCATTCATCAGAATAATAGAATTCCGTATACAAGAGAACATTATCTATCCCAAAGATACTATCAAAATGAACAGTGGCTGTATACTGAACGGTAGAGGTTC
>CAZURM010000165.1:0-1733 GCA_964622945.1 uncultured Proteiniphilum sp. | reverse complement strand
CACCTTCCGTATCTGGGAAGTGGTGGCTTGGAAAGCAACATGATATTGAAGAGGGTTTTATTAGAATAGATGTAAAAGATGATGAATTTGAATATCACTATATTGATTATGGGTGGGTTTCCCCAAGACAAAAATAAAAAAAGTAGGCATTTGCCTACTTTTTTTATTTGTATGAGTAAATAAGTTCAATTATTCTTATTCACCTGGAGGAGCATATTTGTGTGCAACTATAACCTTATCTTTTAAATAAGATAAATATGCAACACCGTTAGCTGCAAAGTCTATTGATAGGTCACTTGCTTCTGTTGACTCAATTACTTTTTGAGTTGTCCAGTCTAAGGTGTTTTTATCGATATTAACCACTGCTGGGAAATTAGTTTCATTTCTGAATAACAGATATGGTACACCAAATGGAGATACAGTCAAGTCAAATCTTGTAGAGCTACCTGTAGCAGCTACTATAGGATTGCCCACATCTTCAATTTCTTTGCTTGAAGAGTTATATTTAACTACTTTAAGTTTCTCTTCACCTGTGCTATTCTCTGACATTGCAACATACACATTTTCATCTTTGTCAACTGCTATATCAAAAGCTCTAAGTGAGATAGCTGTTGCATTAGAATCTGCCCATTTATCAATAACAGTTTCCCATGAATTGTTTGAATATTTATGTACAGATACACTATTTGGTGATACTGCATCGTATGAACCTACATAAACAGCATCTCCCATTTTTACTGTCTTAATGAGATATCCTATAAGATCAGAAGGTCTTCCTGTAACTGTAGTATTTAATGTCCAAGCATTATTCTCGAAAAAGTTAACTGAAAGTTCTCTTCTAACCAAAGCATCTCCTCTGTCATAAGTGGCTGCTAATAACAACTTTTCGTCGTTTACAAAGGCTAGTGAATGGTGAGAAAGCCTACCATCTGAAAATCCTTTATCTCCCACTAAACTCCATGATGAGTTACTATATTTGTTTACAGTGGTCTCTCTATTGTCATTCGTATAATCTTGATATGAAACGTAGGGAGTACCCTTTGAGTTAAAAGTAATATCCATGTAGCTACCAATTCTTCCTTCCGAAGCTTGGCCTAAATCATCCCACGATCCATCCTTGAAAGTTAAAAGAGCAGCTCCTCGGTCATCCGTTTCTTCACGATCTTGTTGATACAAAAAGTAGGGATTACCATTTACAGGATTCACTTTCATAGTTACAGCTCTTGCTGTGTCGGTAGCAAAAGGAGGTAAAGCACTCCATACAAATGCGGGTGCAACACCTACAGTAACTGTGTATTTTACATTTTCAGTGCCTTCAGATACAATATAATCAACAGGAGCTGAAAAATCATTTGGAGTAACACCACTTTGTTGAATTGTTCCTTCTGCTTTAACTACATCATTTTCTGTTGTAGTGAAGCGCGCTATAAGATTTGACTTGTCAACTTCTTCAGGCATTGATAGATTGATAGTAGTACCAGTAATTGTTTCTACTATGTAATCTTGCAAAATAATGCCAGAGTTGTCTTCTTCATAAAAGCCAAAAGTAAGCATTTCGGCTTCGTACTCTTCTATTATTGGATCATCATCGTCGCTACTACAGGAGATGAAAAATCCAGTTATCAGTAGGAGTAGTAATAAGTATTTTCCTTTTTTCATTGTTTAAAAAATTTATAAATGTTTATTTAGGTAGCAATATTGCTTTAATTCTATTATTTATATTGTAGTTTACT
>CAZURM010000164.1:0-1747 GCA_964622945.1 uncultured Proteiniphilum sp. | reverse complement strand
TATCAGCTTTTCAGCATTCGATTTTGCATTAGCAAACTGTTTATTATCCGGAAAATCTGATAGATGTAGCATATCGATAAATTTATTTGGATCAGCAGCCATTTGTATCAATCTCGCATTAGCTGTTGTTGGAATTTCTCCCGCTTCATATTGTCGATATGTATTTTCTCCAAAACCCAACACTTGAGACATTCTATTTGCCGGTAAATTATACTGCTTGCGTATTGCTTTTATATCTTCAGGAAAAGGAATATTGTGCTTCTCTCTATACTGGTTAACCACCTGTTCATAATTTAAAACAGCAAAATCCTCATCCTCAAAACCTTCACTTGAATCAGCACAATACCAAGTATGAAAAAGAACATCAAACGCTTCTTTACGAAAATACATTTTGCGCCACTCCTTTTTAATTGTCATTTCTTTTCCTGTAATTGGACTTAACATAATAAACAATGATTTTAATTATTTTTTAAAAGCATATTTAATAGGAAATTCAGCTTTATGAAATGATATACATACAATATTTGTAATTGTAATTGAAATCTTAATATAGACCTCATTACCTTTCACCATCTTCCCGAAAGTATGCATCTCATATTTGTCAAGGTATTTTACTGACTCCGTTTTAAAAAAATCCTCAGGTTTGAGTTTTAAAATAATTTCATTTCTCTTAGTAGGAGTAATTTCTAAATCAAGTAACGCTTGAGCATTTTTTTTTCGTCCATTTAAAAAAATTAAATCAGCAACCCCACTTGAAACTTTTATTCTGATTTCATTTAAAAAATTTTCAACTTCTTGCTTTTCATTCATTAATATAACACAAAATTAAATACAAAGTTCATCTAAAACAACTTTTTAGTTAAATATTTTTCATTTATAGCTTAAAAATGTCACGCTTTAGTTATAATTATCTTTATTGATTGAATTCCAATTACATGTTTTAATATGTAACTTTATATTACAGATTGCTTGTTCTTAGCTATGCTCAATTTGAATAATCAAGCTTATTACAGAGGGTTTTCTCCCAAATATTTTTCTAACATTAGTATGACATTACCCAAACCCTCTTCGATAATATATGAGGTATATATGAAGAGAGTATGAGGAGTATATGAGGAGATAAAGAGTCAGGTAAGACCAATGTCCAGCCAAAGTAGGGCTGTCTTGTCCTGAAAATGATTTGTGGAAATTTATTTACTCCGCACTGTTTCTATATTCAACAGGGGTTTTATTATGTTTTTTTGTGAATAGTCGATAAAAATAGGCTTTGTTATTGAATCCCGATAAGAACATGATTTCCTGAACAGTCTTGTTGGTAGTCTTAAGAAGTTTTTCAGCGTAGTTCAAGCGTACAGACCGTATATACTCTGTTGGGGTTGAATCGGTTATCGCCTTAATCTTTCTATACAGCTGCATCTTACTGATCGCAACCTCACTGGCTATAAACTCTATCGATAGATTCTCATTTTCGATATTATCATGCAGAATCTTGTTTATACATATTAGAAACTCCTTATCCTCCTTATGCATCAATTTTCCCTCGAAATGCTCCATAGCAGAAGCAGGTGAATCGGAATACTCCCTAATTATTTTGGTTCTGCCCAGCAGGCTCTCTATCAACACTTCGAGGTGGCGAAAATTAAAAGGTTTGCTCAGGTAAGCATCTACACCACTTTCGAAGCCCTCTATCTGGCTCTCTATATCATTTTTTGAGGTCAGATAAATTACAGGAATATGTCTTGTTAGG
>CAZURM010000163.1:0-1788 GCA_964622945.1 uncultured Proteiniphilum sp. | reverse complement strand
TCAAGTTGCAAATTATATTTCTAACCAAGAGGAGCATCATAATAAGAAGTAATTTCCTGACTTCGACACTTTTAATTGTGGCGCTTTGCAACTAGCTGATTATAAGGTTGATATACTTTTCAGGACACCGTTTTGGGTGTCCCAGCCTAAAAAAGCCTATCTTTGGACTATGTTTGTACGAAAAAAAAGGAACCCAAGTGGTGTAGTCAGTGTTCAGGTTATTGATAAAAGTAAGGGCACCTACCGCGTAGTAAAAACTATTGGGAGCAGTTCTGATTTTTCAACCATTGAAACGCTATATTTACAGGGCAAAAAATGGATTTCTGCTTATCTGGGTGAACAAGACCTTTTCGAGCAGTCAGATCAAGAAGCTGAAGAAAAACTAGTGACAGAACACCTTCTATCTAACATTGATAACATTCTGCTCAATGGTATTCAGTTGATATTAGATCGTGTGTATAATGCTACGGGATTTGATGTAATTGATGATGACATTTTAAGGCATCTTGTGATAACTCGCCTGAGTCGACCCATGAGTAAATTAGCAACTGTGGATTATTTGCAATCTTATTTTGATGAAGATATTCAGTTACATAAGATTTACCGTTATCTAGATAAGCTGTATAATACGCAACAGGAGCAAATACAACAAATCAGCGTAGAGCATACCAAGAAGATTCTAGGAGGTAGTATCGGGCTGATGTTTTACGATGTCACAACCCTCTATTTTGAAACAGACAATGCTGATGAGCTTCGTGAAAAAGGATTCTCTAAAGACAACAAACACTCTCACCCACAGGTGGTTTTAGGGCTATTGGTAAGCAAGGAAGGATATCCACTTTCATATTCTATTTTTAATGGCTCTCAATATGAAGGCAGGACTATGCTTCCAATCGTAGAGGACTTCATCAGTCGATTCGATCTTGTTGATTTTGTGATTGTAGCAGACTCAGGCTTAATAAATAAATCAAACATATCGCTTCTAGAATCTGGAGGGTATAAGTATATCATTGGAGCAAGAATCAAAAACGAAACAAAGGCTATAAAACAATGGATTTTATCATTGCAGAAATGTGATGGAGAATTTCATGAACACAAAAAAGACAAGTTAAGATTAATTGTAGGCTACTCTGAAAAGAGAGCAAAGAAGGATCGGTACAATAGAGATAAGGGCGTGAAGCGTCTTGAAAAGGCTTATAGAAGTGGTAAGATAACTAAAGAGAACATCAATAAACGGGGCTATAATAAGTTTCTAGAAATATCAGATAATGTAAGAGTTGAGATAAATCAGCAATTAATAAAGGAAGATGAGCAGTGGGACGGATTGAAAGGCTATATAACCAACACCTCACTTTCTGCTAAGGATGTATATGAGCAATATAATGGATTGTGGGTTATAGAAAGAGCTTTTCGAGTTACCAAAGGAACACTCGAAATACGCCCAATGTTCCATTTTACACCACGAAGAATAGAGGCGCATGTTTGTATTTGTTTTGTAGCATATAAAATCTATAAAGAGCTTGAAAGGAAACTGAAGATAAATAATATTGATTTGAGTGTGGATAGAGTTTTAGATATTGCAAAAACAATTACTACGCTAAAAATTAAATTACCCAAAAGTAGAAAAACCATCAGCAGAACCATGTTGATAACTTCTAGACAGAAATTAATAGCTCCACTATTTGAAGAGAAATTCTGGGAAGACTTTTAGGGTGTCCCAGTGTCGAAGTCAGGAAATATGCAGAGTTGAAACAGCTACTGACGACAATCGTACAAAAATATCTGACG
>CAZURM010000162.1:0-1790 GCA_964622945.1 uncultured Proteiniphilum sp. | reverse complement strand
GTAATGCTGACATTGTATTGACTGCTACAGATAATACAGCAGAAACATCTCGTACAGCAACAGTTACTATTACTCCAACAGCAAATACAGACTTGACTCCTATTGTTGTTACTGTAACACAAAATGGAAAACCTGCAGCGGGTGGTGATTTTGCTACAGACCTATTCTTTTCTGAATATGTTGAAGGGAGTAGTAATAATAAATACTTAGAGATTTATAATGGAACAGGAGCAACTGTTGATTTAACTGATTATGAGGTGGTTCTTTATTCTAATGGAGCTACTGAACGAGGTAATAATATTCAACTTACAGGAACACTCGCACAAGGAGCCGTCTTTGTAATTGCAAATGCAGGTGGAGATATTTATACTGGTGCTGATGTAACTTCAACTGTTACTTATTTTAATGGTGACGATGCTGTTGCACTTCAAAAAATATCTTCAGGAGATTATGTTGATATTATTGGTCGTATTGGTGAAAAAGTGAAATGGGATGCAGGAGAAGATTTAAAAACTGAGAACAGAACATTGATAAGAAAACCATCTGTTAAAGGTGGTGTAACAGTTAATCCTTCTGAAGGATTTCCAACCCTCGCTACTGAATGGATTGGACATCCTCAAGATTATCATGAACTTGGTAGCCACACAACAGACTACTAAATCATTCAATTGAATTTTATATAATTAGTAAAGAACGGAGAGATAAATATTCTCTTCGTTCTTTTTTGCTAATCAACCCATATACTATAATTATGAAAAAACCCTATCTTGGTTTACTGCTTCTTTTCTCTTTCGCACTGCTGTTTAATGCGTGCGATAGCGATTCTGACAACGTAGATACAGGAGGTTCAGTAGATTTAACGGTAAAATTAGAAGGCGGTGAAAAGTTTAACTACCAAGCTGGTCAATTTTTTCTTAGAATAACTACTACAGGGAGTTGGAAAATAGAAAAACCAGCTTCCGATGATTGGTACTCTTTCTCTTCAACCACAGGAAGTGGCAGTGGAGCAGTTGTTTTAAAGCTATTAAAAAATGATGGTGAGCCACGAAGAAGCACAATTATAGTTTCATCGGGTGAGAGGTCAAAGGTCATTGAGATTATTCAAGATAAGTTCAATGAGGGAGAAGCCTATTTCCCAAGTAAAGAGGCTCATAGGATAGAAGTGCCTCGGTTGTCCGAAGATTATATTGATGGTAAAGCTAAATTTGTTTATCATTATGCTCCCGTTACTAATAAGGGTGAAGAAAATATTTTAAATTTTAGCCTTGAGTATAACATAAATGCACGTCATTCTCGTTGGATTGCATTTACTTTTTACGACAAAACAGCTAAGAGTCCTGAAGGTAGGAGTAATGCTTGGGCTCCTGATCCAAAGCTTGCAGAGTGGACCAACAACACTAGAGACTATCTCGGTTCTGGCTACGATAGGGGACATTTAATGGCATCTGCCGATAGGCTTTACTCAAGAGTTGCCAACGAACAAACATTTTATTATTCCAATATAACTCCGCAAAACAGGGATTTAAACTCAGGTATTTGGCTTGAGTTAGAAAACACACTCCGCAATTATTGGGGCAGAAGCAATAGTTTTAGAGACACTCTCTATGTGGTGAAAGGTGCTACAATTAGAAACGATCAAATAAAGGGGACAATAGGAGAAAATAAGATAGTAGTGCCTAAATACAACTACATGGCAGTGTTGTCGAAGAAAGCAGACACCTATAAGTCTATTGCTTTTTGGTTCGAAAATAGAAGATATAATGAACCCTACAAATTGAAAGAGCATGCCT
>CAZURM010000161.1:0-1806 GCA_964622945.1 uncultured Proteiniphilum sp. | reverse complement strand
CCTATCGTGTTTACAATAAGTGTATAACGAAAAGCCAAAAGCCAACACAGAAATAGCAATAGGGATACATTGTATAAGCGTCATTCTACCTCTTTTTTCTATTAGCTCTCTTCATCATTTTATCAAAAGCAACTTCCCCATCTTCCAGTGCCTCTTTCCCCAACTTTTCCAACTCCCTATCTATTTCAGCTTGATTAAGAGCCACCAACTCATCATATCCACCTAAATATTCTCTATCACATCTTTTGCATACTATAAAGGATTTATCCTCATTATATTCTAATGAAGTGTCTCCACAAGTAATGCACTTTAATTGAACTGACTTGCTGTAATTATCTTTCATACAATCCTATCTCTTAATTAATAAACGAATAAAAGTTTATAAAGATTCGATAGCTATACGTTCTTCTTCTGAAATATTATATAGTTTATATAGTATTTCATCTATTTGGTTTTCTAAAATAGCAGTGTTTGCATTAGTATCTTTGACTTTCATATCTAGCAATTCATTTATTAAAGTAGTAATTTGAAGTTGTTGAGCTTCTGATATTTTTTTAACAGGTAAATTAATCAATGCATGTTTGTTATATTGATATGCACTACTACCTAATTCAATGCTTGAGAAAATTTTCTTATAAGCAAACTTGAAAAGCTTAGAAGATAGAGTTGCTAATAAATATTTTGCATCTTCTGAAATCAACATAAAACAAGTTTTATCTATAAACATTGAATTATCATCAAAAACGAAATTTGCATCTTGTGTTGTTTCAGGATAGATGATTTTGGGTCTTTCAAACTCATCTAAATATGCACAGCTCCTTAAATTATATGGAGTATCCCCCTTGTCACTTCTTGTAGAAAGTTGAGTATAATAAGTACCTAGATGCTCTTTTATTGCAGGATAATCTTCTATATCAACTGGTTCTATCCCATTCCTTCTTATTCCATTGTGGGTGTTTATTAACCATAAATCAGCAAACTCATAACTATATCGTTTTATATCTCGTCCTCTTAATAAAGGCTTTATTATTTCTGCTGATTTAGGGTCTTTTGCTATAAGCTCATCTTTCTTTTCTCCATTGATAATAAAGGCTTTATTAAGACCTGTTTTTATTCCATAGTTAATTTCGATATTCCAATCTTTAAGAGGAGTACCTGTTTTTTTTATTTTCTCTTTAATCTGCTTTTCTATGGGTGACAAAATCACCCAGCTATCATCATTTTCAAATTCTGTAATACTTGCATTCTTTGCAAAGTAATAAGGCAAACTTTTTATAGCATTTTCTTTCACAACACATGCTTTAGTTTGTTGTCTGTTTTTATCCTTGGCAAAGAGTAGAATATTAGTATCAACTTGAGCAGATTCAAAAATTCTCTCTCCCGCAAAATCAATCAAAATTAAAGGATTAGTCCTTTTTGCAAAGAACTCCCTTGTTTTCTTACCATACCCAGCTCTCATCCATTTATTTGATGTTATGTAACAGAGAGTTCCACATTTTTTTAATATCTGCCAGCCCCTTTCATAAAAAAGTGAGTAAATATCTCCAGCACGAACAAATGTTTCAAAATTTGAATCTTTATACTGTTCAGCCAGCAATCCTCCATCTTTTTGTAGTTGTATATAAGGCGGATTCCCAATCACCACATCAAACCCCTCTTTTATATCAAACATCCACTCTGGGTGGAAGAATGAGGATGATGCATTTTGGTCATAAGGATCCCAACTAGCAAGATTTTGAGCAGTATCGCTTTCCCAACCATTTTGTTGTAGCTCTTTGGCAATTGCATTTCTCAACTCTTCGTCAC
>CAZURM010000160.1:0-1814 GCA_964622945.1 uncultured Proteiniphilum sp. | reverse complement strand
AATAACAGATTTTATTTATGATGAATCCAATAATTAAGCGTATCGAACTGTCAGATGGACGTGAGATAACGCTGGAAACGGGAAAAATAGCTAAACAAGCCGACGGCTCAGTCACATTACGTATGGGTGACACAATGCTGCTCGCAACAGTTTGTGCTGCTAAAGATGCAACTCCCGGAACTGATTTTATGCCGCTGCAGGTGGAGTATAGAGAGAAATTTGCCGCTGCAGGTCGTTTCCCCGGTGGTTTCCTAAAACGCGAGGGAAGACCTTCCGACTCTGAAATATTGACGAGCAGACTTATAGACCGTGCTCTGCGTCCTCTTTTTCCTGAAGACTATCATGCTGACGTTTTTGTAAATGTTATACTGTTCTCATCTAATGGTGAAGATATGCCTGATGCGTTAGCAGGATTGGCTGCCTCAGCAGCTTTGGCGGTATCTGATATTCCATTTAATGGTCCTATATCTGAGGTTCGCGTAGCTCGCATAGATGGCAAACTGGTGATAAACCCTACATACTCAGAGCTTAAAAAAGCTGATATGGATATTGTGGTGGGTGCCACTATTGAAAATATTATGATGGTTGAGGGTGAGATGGATGAGGTGTCGGAAGCTGAGCTTCTGGATGCTATCAAATTTGCTCACGAGGAGATTAAGATACAGTGTCAGGCTCAAATAGAGCTTACTGAGGCTGTGGGAAAGACTGTGAAACGCAGCTACAGCCATGAGGAAAATGATGAGGAGCTACAAAAACAGGTGTGGGACGCTTGCTATAAGCCTGCCTATGAGGCTGCCTCTGCTCAGAACCCTAACAAGCATGAGCGTCACGATGCTTTTGAAGCTGTGCTGGATAACTTCCTGGAAACTATCCCTGAAGAGGAGAAAGAAGAAAAGCTTCCACTTATATCGCGTTATTATCACGCTGTTGAAAAAGAGGCTATGCGTAGAAGTATCCTCGATGAGGGTAAGAGGCTTGATGGTCGTGCAACTACAGAAATTCGCCCTATATGGAGTGAGATAGATTATATTCCCGGACCACACGGCTCTGCACTGTTTACTCGTGGCGAAACTCAGTCGCTCACAACTGTTACCCTTGGTACAAAGCTGGATGAAAAGATTATAGATGATGCTCTGGTTGAGGGCACTGAACGTTTCTTGCTGCATTACAACTTCCCCCCATTTTCTACAGGCGACGCTCGTCCGCAACGCGGTACAGGCAGGCGTGAGATAGGTCACGGCAACTTGGCTAACAGAGCGCTGAAGAGAATGATCCCTACCGAATATCCATATGTTGTTCGTGTAGTTTCTGATATTCTTGAATCTAACGGTTCTTCTTCTATGGCAACTGTTTGTGCAGGCACTCTTGCTCTTATGGATGCGGGTGTGAAGATCAAAGAGCCTGTGAGTGGTATAGCTATGGGCTTGATCTCCGAAAATAGAGGTGAGAAGTATGCTATATTATCTGATATTCTTGGTGATGAGGATCATCTTGGTGATATGGACTTCAAGGTGTGTGGCACTCCTAACGGAATTACTGCTGCTCAGATGGATATTAAAGTTGATGGCTTATCATACGAGATACTGGAGGAGGCTTTATCACAGGCTAAAGAGGGGCGTCAACATATAATGGGTAAAATGATGGAGACTATCGCTGAGCCTCGTGCTGATATGAAACCACATGCTCCTCGTATTGAGGTGTTGGAGATTCCTAAAGATTTTATTGGTGCAGTTATCGGACCAAGTGGAAAAATTATTCAAGGTATTCAGGAGGAGACAGGTGCTACTATAACAATTGAAGAGGTTAACAATAAG
>CAZURM010000159.1:0-1823 GCA_964622945.1 uncultured Proteiniphilum sp. | reverse complement strand
ACTAGATATAACAAACAAGCAAGATATTGGTTTTAGCTTTTGGGATAATTATATAAAATTAGAAAAAGAGTTTTCAAAACTAGCTATTGATTTACTATATTTGTCTATTTTTGTATTTGTTTGTGACCGAATAGTAAAAAGAGATAATCAAAATGATAGTTGGACTAGGACTATTGATTTGAACGTTCCTGTATCTGATATAGATTTTTGGAACTCTCAAAAAGCATTAGTAATTGAAATGTTAAATTTTTTAAGTGGTGATAATTGGAACTTTGAATTCAGAGCCAAAAAGGTATTCCAAGAAGAATTATATTATTCATCTAAAAAATATAAGGAGCTAGAAAAAAGAAGTTACGATAAAATATGTATGTTTTCAGGTGGCTTAGACTCTTTTATAGGGGCAATAGATTTGCTTGAAGAATCAACCTCTTCAATATTGCTAGTTAGCCATTACGGCGGAGGGAAAGGAACTAAAAGCTATCAAGACAGTATTTTTGATGCTATAAAAAAGCAATATAAGCTGGATGAGAAAGATCAAATTCAGTCTTATGTGGTTGCAAAAAATGGAATAGAAGATACAACTAGGACAAGGTCTTTTATGTTTTTTTCTCATGCTATAGCCTACGCTTCAGCCTTTGGAAGAAAAACACAGCTATATATTCCAGAAAATGGGTATATTTCATTAAATATACCTTTATCAGGAGCAAGATTCGGTAGTAGTAGCACTAGAACAACACATCCATACTATATGAGCAAACTACAAAATCTTATAAACAATATGAATTTAGATATTGAAATTGTCAACCCTTATCAATTTAAAACTAAAGGTGAAATGATGAAGGATTGTAAAAATAATAATTTTCTAAAAGAGCAGTATGTTAACACTATGTCTTGTTCCCACCCAGATAATGGAAGATTTAAAAAAGAAAAAACATCAAAACACTGTGGCGACTGTATCCCTTGTATAGTTCGAAAAGCGGCTATAATTTCAGCTTATGGGGAAGATGAAACAGAGTATAGGCACAAAAACTTAAACCAATCTGAAGCTGGAGTTTTAAACAGAAATGCTTTTCTGCAAATGCTTAAAAAGCATAATCCAAAGAGGGCAATTTTTGATATACAAAAATCTGGTCCGTTAATAGATAACTTGTTTGAATTCGCTGATGTTTATAATAGGAGCATAGAAGAATTAAATGAAATATTTAAAGAGGTTGATGTGAATGAAGTTGATTGATTTTCACTGTCATCCAGATTTATACAATAATAATTTTAAAATATTAGACAATGATAATAAAATAGTATTTATGACAAATTTGCCAGTTTTATTTGAAAGATATTATTCAAAATTTAAAGATTCAGAAAATATATTTTTGGCTTTAGGTTACCATCCAGAATTGGTTGAAGAGTACCCTAACTATTTTGACGATTTTAAATGTAATTTACATAATACAAGATTCGTGGGAGAAGTAGGGCTAGATAATTCTGAAAGCAATAAACATTCTTTTGAAAAACAATTGAAAATTTTTAGAGGAATAATGGAAAAGTGTAATAGTACTGGTGGAAAAATTATATCAATTCATTCAAGAAAAGCTGAAAGTTACATCTTTGAGGAATTTATTAATAACAATAACATCTATATTCTACATTGGTACACAGGCACTCTTAAAAGATTACTAGATGCTATGAAAAGAAATGAAAATGTCTATGTATCAGTCAATTTAGATATGGTAAGGACAAAAAAAGGAATTAACTTAATTGATGCTATTCCCTTAGAAAAAATCGTTTTAGAAACAGATGCTCCTTTTACAAAAGAAAGTAAAATA
>CAZURM010000158.1:0-1886 GCA_964622945.1 uncultured Proteiniphilum sp. | reverse complement strand
GACTTTAAACCCGCTAGAGGCGGATACCCATGACACGCTTGTCCCTACGATTATACAGGTTGACACCAGAGGATGCAACCGCTAAGAAAATATAGTTGGCCTTGAAGTTGATCGGGTTTGCCTGTAGCCTACAGGCATTATGAACAAAAACCCCAAGTCGCGGCAACGCCGCGCAACTCCAAGGCCAACAAAGACATCGTACACCGCCCTACGGCAGTTAGTCCAGTGGATTCCGCCTGGTCTGGTTGATCGTCTGGCGAAAGAAGCTGGTGCCGACATCCGTTCGTTTTCGGCCTTCAGCCATGTGCTGGCTTTGCTGTATGGCCAGATCACCAAAGCGGCAAGTCTGAATGAGATTTGTGATGCGTTGCGGCTGCATGAGCCGGAGTTGAACCGTATCCGCGGTGCTACGGCACCGAAGCGCAACACCTTTTCCAACGCCAACCGTACGCGTAATCCCGTTATTGCCGAGAATCTCTACTGGGGCGTGTTTGAGCATCTGCAAAAATCCTGCCCGGGATTCACCCAGTACCGGAAGCATAAGGGGTTTCTGTTCCGGTTGAAACGTGACATATTTGCCATCGACTCGACGACATTGCAGTTGAGTCTCTCCTGTATCGACTGGGCGCGCCATCGCCGCAAAAAAGCTGCAGCCAAGACGCACATGCGCCTGAACGTGGGCACGATGCTACCCTCTTTTGCCGTGGTGGAGGACGCCGCGCATCACGACTCTCAGCGTGCCGACGTGCTTTGCGCCGGATTGAAGGATGGCGATGTTCTTCTGGCCGACCGTGCCTACGTTGTTCTGGAGTTTCTATACGGGCTGGCACAACGCGGCATCTCCTTCGTGTTGCGTGAGAAAGACAACATGGTTTTCGATGTGCTGGAGCAGAGGCAACATAACGATCCACACATCATTGCGGATGAGACCGTGCGCCTCTCCCGCAAGGATTCCGACGAAAAGTATCCCGCTCCTTTACGCCGCGTCACTGCCATTGTTGAGGTGGATGGCAAGGAGATGGAGATGACCTTTATCACCAATAACTTCGACTGGAGCCCGCGCACTATCGCCGAGCTTTACCGAGCCAGATGGGCCATCGAATTGTTTTTCAAGGAACTCAAGCAGACGCTACAGCTCGCCGACTTTGTCGGTTATAACGAGAAGGCGGTAAAATGGCAGGTCTGGATCGGTCTTCTGGCACACCTGCTCATCCGCTTCCAGAAGCATGTGTCGCGATGGGGCTTAAGCTTCTCCCGTCTGGCTGGGACAGTCAGAGCAGCGATCTGGATGAAAATCGACCTGCTTGAAACACTGCAGCTCTATGGGACAGCAGGTGGCCCGAACCGACCTGTAATTGTCGAAAAGCAGCTCTATTTTCAAGGATTCGAGCCTTTTTCGAGTAGACCTGTGGGATAGCACATCTGCAAAACCCCATGATTTCAGGCCTTTCGGGTACCCGCATCAGCAAGCACACTTTTTGAAACAATCGGAAAATTAACTAAAACCCCAACAAATCAGTGGGGGAAAGGGGGAAGTGTGCATGTTTTAAGGTGTCTATGGGATGCTAGTGACATGGATCATGAACATACTGTTATACTTGAATACGCCAAGGTGCTTGCCGAATGTAAACTATACACACAAGCCGTGATCGCACAGCAAGTTGCGGTTGAATTTTTTGTGGCTGGTGATCAGTGTGGTGATTACAACTGGTGGCAGAGTATAGGTCGTTCGCAACTAAAAGCGATGAAAAAACCATTGCCAAAACAACACTATGATGCCCTATCTCGCTTGGAAGAACTTCGCAACCAAATCGCTCATGGCGGCTACAAAAGCAAGCATGGCGGCAAAGGATTCCCCAATTTTGAAAACATTGAGCCCACCATGA
>CAZURM010000157.1:0-1895 GCA_964622945.1 uncultured Proteiniphilum sp. | reverse complement strand
ACAATCGATTATTGTCGCGCGGATATGATATCGAAAACACTTACCGTGTGTACCATAAAGATTTGACAACAGATTCCGATAAAGAATCATTCCGTGTTTTTTACGATAAGGTAAAAAGATTTCCGGGAGTACAGAACACTTTTTTATCCGGAAAGTACTGGGGTACAACGCCTTTTGCCGGATCCTTTTCGGGAAATAGTGTAAAGCGCGATACAACGAGTGCGGCGGAAGCCTACGGCGCGCAATCGAAACCGGTTAGTTCGGGGGATTACTTTACCATTTTCAATGTTCGCTCCGTTATCAATCCCGATAAATTGGGGTATTTGAATTTTTCGGACAAAAACTCCATCGTACTTACTGAAAACTTAGCAAAGGCGATCTTTAAAGAAAAATCGGCTTTAGGAAAAACGGTTTTTGTCGGCTCCGATCCGTTTGTGGTTACCGATGTGATAGCCAACCAAAAAAGATACGACTACGAATTGCACAGTCGCGCCTTTTTTTATCAACGTAACGATAGCAATGCCACCGACCCCGAAATTGCCATACGCGTTGGTGATAATTTTTCGCTCGCTGATTTCAAGAATCAGATTACAACCTCCATTTTGAGTTATAATTTGGTTAAAAAAAATATGGAATTAATGGACGGAACCTCCAATAATATTCGTTTGCGATTCGGAATTACCATTTTCTTTTTGTTGAACATCGCGTTGGGAATCATCGGTACGTTTTGGTTTCGCAACCAATCGCGCCGTAGCGAAATCGGACTCCGAATGGCACTGGGAAGCAGTAAAAAGCAACTTCAACGCCAATATATTACCGAAGCCGTATTGTTACTCACTCTTGCCGTAATTCCGGCTCTGTGTGTCAATTTTGCGTTAGCGCAAGCCAATATTGTAGGCGCAGCCGAAGGTGTTTTTGCCGAAAGCGGATATATAACCGATAACAAATGGCTGCGGTTTCTGATTACGAACGGAATTACTTATGCACTTCTTGCCGTCATTGTTGCCTTAAGCGCGTGGATTCCGGCAAACCGTGCATCGAAAGTGCATCCGGTGGATGCGTTGCGGGATGAGTAAACGGGTGCAGCGATTTGGAAATCGCTGTATCGCGAAGCGAATGGATACGAATTTTATAAACAATAAACAAAAGCGAGTTGGAACTCACTTCACCCGATATGATTAAACAATACTTCAAACAAGCGTGGCAACTGATAAAGCAACACAAACTTTTCAGCGCCATTTACATTGCCGGAACGGCATTGGGGATTTCTATGGTTATGGTAATGGCGATATTGAATTATGTGAAAACGGCAGATATTTCGCCTGAAATCAACCGTCACAGACTGCTTTACGCCAAATCGGGTGCTATGCGTGCCGTTGATACCATCCGCTTTAAATATACAAATTCCGGGAGCTTGTCTTATAAAGCTGCGAAAGAGATTTTCATGCCATTAAAAACACCCGAAAGTGTATCCGTAATGATGGAAAACAACAATTTTGCCTCGTTGCCGTACAACGAAAATCTAATTAGAGCCAAAAATAAAGGCGTGGACACAAATTACTGGAGAATATTCCAATTTAAATTTATACAGGGAAAACCTTTTTCGGAAGCCGATTTTGCATCGGGATTAAAGTTTGCCGTTATCTCCGAATCATTGGCGCGAAACCTGTTTGGTAGCTCCAATGTGGTGGGGCAAACACTGGAATACAGTTTTAAACCTTATCGGATTGTGGGTGTAGTTGCGGATGTGTCGTATCTGCTGTCTGACACGTATGCCCAACTTTGGACACCCTACACCTCCATAGACGGATACGATTATATCTGGGGTGAAAGAGGTGGAATGCTCGGCGATATACAGAAGATTTTTATTTTGGCATATCGTCCGTCCGATTTTG
>CAZURM010000156.1:0-1983 GCA_964622945.1 uncultured Proteiniphilum sp. | reverse complement strand
TTAGGGTCTGCTGAACAACCCTCAACCCATTGCAATCATTGACTTTGAGGCCATTTTATGATAAGATAAGTGCAAAGGAAACGTTCACAATGCATGAAAAAGCTTGCACTTCATAAAACAAATAATGGGAGAAAACAATGTATAAAAGCAGATATGGTCAAATAGCGATTAGTGATAATCCCTTAGGCTTTCGTGGCGTAAAATTGGATCCTGAGAACAGATGGATTAAAATAGCAGAGATGATTCCATGGGATTTAATTGAAGAAAAATATTGCAAACAGTTTGAAGAATCAAAGGGTGGAAACCCTGCCAAACCTGCCCGAATGGCATTGGGATCTCATATCATAAAAGAAAAATATTGCATATCTGATGTAGAGGTATTGGAACATATCAAAGAAAGCCCATATTTACAATGGTTTATCGGGATGGAAGAATTCAGTCATGAGGCACCGTTTGATTCCAGCACAATGACTTTGTTCCGGAAGCGTCTCACGCCAGAAATGATAGCTGAGGTGAATGAATATATCATAGGCCGGAAGCCTGAAATAGACAGTGACGAAGATGACGATGACCACGGTTGTTTGGGTAACGGTAGCGGCGAAGAAAATGGTAAGGTTGGAAGCAAAGAAAATAGTAAGGCTGAAGAGCCGGAAAACGAGGGTACGCTGATACTAGATGCCACATGTGCTCCTGCTGATATTAAATTTCCAACGGATGTCGACCTTCTTAGCGGAGCAAGAGAAAAGACTGAAGATCTGATTACGGATTTGCATAGTCAGGATAAAACAGGAAAGAAAAAACCTAGAACTTACCGTAAAGTTGCTAGAAAGGATTACCTTCGTTTCGCCAGGAATAGGAAGCCAGCACGGAAAGTTATACGAAAAGCAATTCGCAAGCAATTAAACTATCTGAGGCGTAATCTTACAACTATACAGAAGATGCTAAAGCAAGGTGGCGAACTGACATTGAAGCAGGCAAAGCTGCTTGAAACGATACAAATGCTTTATCAGCAACAAGAAGAAATGTACCGTGAGAAGAAACATCAGGTAAAGAACCGAATCGTAAGTATATCACAGCCATGGGTGCGACCTATCGTACGGGGTAAAGCAAATGCATCGGTAGAGTTTGGTGCCAAGGTTGCCATAGGAGTAGTCAACGGATTTGTAACAGTAGAGCATCTGGCCTGGGATGCCTACAACGAAAGCACCACTCTGATAGACAGCATAGAAAAATATAGACGAGATACGGGGTATTATCCTAAGCGGATTTTAGCAGATAAAATTTACCGTACAAGAAAGAATTTGCAATATTGCAAAGGGCATGGGATCCGAATGAATGGACCCAAATTAGGGAGACCACCAAAGTGCCTAAAAGTATATGCGGCACAGTGCCGGTTGGAAAGAGAAGAATCTGGAGAACGAAATGAAGTGGAAGGTAAATTTGGAGTAGGCAAGCGAATCTACCGTCTTGACAGGATACCGACCAAACTTAAGGACACAAGCGAGACAACCATCCACTTAGTATTTTTAGTGATGAATATAGAAAGACGACTGCGCGTCTTTTTATTGCCTTTTTTTCAAATATGGGAAAATATCGTATTTTTCAACTCAAAAGAAGAAAAGGGCCTGCTGATAGCTGTGTAATATACTTTTAATTTTACATATGGCCTAAGTTGCTCAGCAGACCCTAAATAGTAGGAACATGCAGATCGCGTATGGTATAGATACAGATATCATCAGCGGGCGTCTTCTGCCTGATTTCCACTTGAGATTGTCGGATATATACCCAACTATGGGATCGGTGATAGCGTCCCATGCAACTGCTATGAGAGAAATAGTACCTGCAGCAGCGGGGGGAATTCCGGCAATATCCGTTAAAAAGAACAGGAAAAAGAAATAGAAAATGTTAAATCCTACAGAATCCCCCAATGCATCGAGAGAATAGCCAAGTTTTCTCATTGGCGCTAATCTACCGTTAGAGTTT
>CAZURM010000155.1:0-2092 GCA_964622945.1 uncultured Proteiniphilum sp. | reverse complement strand
TCGAAACCTCTATTATACATATCACCAATGTTATCAAAGTAGCTAGAATAACCTAGTGAAGGTGCAACAGAGAATGAGAATAACATATCAGTTGTCTTACGGTTATAGAATTCCAAACTACCATAAATACGATTAAATAATGAAAACTCAGTTCCAATATTAAAGTTAGCATTTGTCTCCCATGTGATGTCTTCAGTTCCTTTTGATTCAAAAGAAGTTCCTATCTCACCGTCTGAGTTTTGTATATTAAATACGTCTGTATAACGATAACGCCCAATTGCATCATTACCCTGCATACCATAAGAAGCTTTTAACTTTAACTCATCTACCCAGTCAACATTAAACCATTCTTCTTGATTGATAAGCCATGCACTACCTAACGACCAAAAGTTACCCCAGCGATGATCTGGATGAAATTTTGATGAGGCATCTCTACGATATGATCCAGAAGCAAAAATCCTGTTATCATAATTATATTGTAAGCGTGTAAAATAACCTTCGTTATTGTCGCGATTTATAAAAGAATTGGCCGACTGCTCATCTAATATAGCTCCACCAAGTTCTTTATTAGTTTGCGAAAACATTTTCGATTTGCTTCCACTCAACTCATAGTAAGCATAGTTATAATATTCATGACCTAAAAGAATATCAAAGTTGTTCACAGAATTGAATGTAGTAGAATAACTCAATAACTGTTGTAGATTATAATCAAATGTTCTTTCATGCCATTTAGTAACTAATCCTCCCGTTGAGTCAAATTGTCCGTAATATGGATTATACACATATGTTCCTCTTGTTTCATCAAGATTAAATGCCGCATTAACAGTAAATTTTAATGCTGGAATAAAAGTAAAGTCCATAAACCCACTACCAGAAGTTGCATTTCCTTCTCTATGATTTGTATTCAACTGGGAGTCCATAATTGGATTCGCATCTGATATAAATGGACGTGAAAAACCTGCGTTACCGCCGTTACCGTAGTCCATAATTTCAAATTCATTACTATCTTGCTTTATACTTCCATCAGGGTTTCTTACAAAAGCAGGATATATAGGAGCCATCTGAGACGTAAAAGCCCAAATATTACCAGAAGAACTACTAGATCCATTGTTGGCAAGTGCATTGTTTTCAAACTTTGCATAAGACATATTACCACCAACTTTTAACCAATCCTTAGCTTGGTAATCGGCATTTAAACGAGCAGTCAAACGATTCAAATTTGAAGCTTTTGTAATACCTTCATTATTTAAATACCCTAGAGACATATAAAAGGTTGACTTGTCGCTACTCCCACTTACTGATAAGTTGTACTCCTCGCGAACACCTGTTCTAGTTCCTAGATTTTCCCAATTATCAGGAGTTAAAAGATATTCTTCATTCCTATAGTTCACTAAACGACCCAATGTAGCTTCTGGATTTAACTTACCATTTAAACCAATCAGCATTTGTCCTTCTGGATACGTGTATACATTATATCCTAAACCTCCGTTAGCTTGATCACCAAATAAATTGTTATTTGATCGTTGCCAGCTTTCAGTTGGGGTCATTCCTTGATTTTCATAATATCTTGATAAAGCACCATAATGAGTTTCATAATATTGTGCTGGGTTCTCAATAACATTATATCGTTGTAAAGCTTTAGTGTTTGATCCAAATTTTGCATCAAAAGTAATAACGGCATCACCCCCTCTTTTAGCTTTTTTAGTAGTAATCATGATAACACCATTAGCACCTCTTGCACCATATAAAGCGTTTGAAGCTGCATCTTTCAACACAGTCATAGACTCTACATCATTTGGATTCAAATTGCTAAGATTGCCACTATATGGCGCACCATCTAAGATAATCAATGGATCATTTCCAGCATTCAGAGAGCTGAAACCACGTATCTTAATTTTCGATGTAGCACCAGGAGCACCATCATCAGAACTTAGTTGCAAACCTGGTACAGAACCTGCTAAAGCATTTGTAACACTTGTTACTTGCGACATCGAAAGTTGTTCTGAGTCAATAACTTTTGCAGAGCCTGTAAAAGCTGATTTTTTAGCTGTACCAAATGCAACAACCATTACTTCATCAAGAAGCTCTGAGT
>CAZURM010000154.1:0-2102 GCA_964622945.1 uncultured Proteiniphilum sp. | reverse complement strand
TAAGTCATCTGCTCTGTTGGATCTGGTTCAGGTTTTAAAATAAAATGTTTAAATCCTGGATATTTTTCATCACGCTCAATACCTAACGAATAATTGTACATCCACGAACCAACCGCACCAAACGAGTAATGGTTAAATGAGTTCATAGAGTTATTTCCACCAAATCCTTTGTCTTGCGTGTAAGAATTTAATCGTTCCCATATAGTTGTTGCACCCTGTTCAACAGGATATAGCCATGAAGGATAAGTAGTTTGCTGTAATATTCTATATGCGATGTCTGAATATCCTAAATCGGATAGTACCCTATTAATCCATGCTGTTCCAATGAATCCTGTCATCAATGAGTAAGGAGGATAAGTTGTCTCATCATCTAGAATGTTTGAGCTGCTGATACAGTTTATAAGCTGTTCAATAGCTAGGTCTTTTATTTCATTGTTACAAATATCAAACGCCAGTGGGAGAATATATGACGTTTGTGTTCCAATTAGCTCACCCTTTCTGTCAGGCTGTCTGTAACCTGAGTGAATTGTTTGTCCGGTTTCAGGGTCGAAATATGTAATGTTGAAGAATTCTTTTCTTTGTTCACCTAATTGGTTATACCACATTGCATCTTCTTTTTTGTCAAGTATATTTGCAATATTATGCATCAGCTTTAAATCATATATGAAGTAAGATTCCCATAATAAAGTATTATCATTTTTTTCTTGCTCAGGTCCAAGCCAGTCACCAAGATTTCCTACAGTTAAAATATTTGTATCAGGATCTATAAATTCGAGAAGATATTGTATATATGATTTCATAGCATCATAATGAACTTCCAATAACTTTTCATCGTTATACTGCAAATAGCTTTCCCATGTCACGGTGATGCCAGCACTACCCCAAAGTATACCGCCTGTACCGCCTCCAACAGGTGCTACATCAGCAAAACGTCCATCTTCACGTTGTGTGTCACGCATAGCAAGCATATGTCGGTTAAAGAATTGCGATAAATCTCCCATATATGTGGCAGTTTTAGAAAACACAGATAAATCTCCGCTCCAACCCATACGTTCGTTACGTTGAGGACAGTCGGTGGGAATCGATAGGAAGTTACCCAACGTTGACCATGAAATATTTTCCCAAAGTCTATTAACCTTGGTATTAGAGGTTTCGTATCCTGATGCAAGCTCGTGAATAGAACTCAAGACATCTCCTTTTACTGACTCTAAAGGTAGCGGTCTATCTATTCCGGTTATCTCTATAAAGCGATAACCATGAAATGTAAAACGTGGTGAGATTGTTTCGTGCCCACCTTTCGTAATATATATATCTTGAGCCATTGCACTGCGGATATTTTCGAGCATAATCATACCAACGTTGCTATCAAACTCTGATAAATCAGGATATTTAACTTCAGCAAATCGTAATTTGACTTCACTTCCAGGCTGCACTCCATCCAAAGTGATTCTAGGAATACCTACCATATTTTGTCCCATATCATACACAAAGACTCCGGGTCTTACCTCTTCCATTGAAATAGCTGTAAGTTCTCTTGCTTTTTTTACTGTTTGCCCAAATTGACCAATCAGCTTCATTTCTGAGAAATCGTTCACAGCCGGCATCCTACTGCTTTCAATTACATCATCTTTAATGATAGCATTTTCTTGCTTGTCTTCGACAGCTTTTTTCCAAGCATCAGTGTCATATGAGGCTTCAGACCATCCATTTATTGAAGATTCTTTTCTTGCATCATATACTTCTCCTTGAAAAAAACTACTGTATACAATAGGGCCATTGTCAAAATATAACCAAGTGTCAGGATTACTTACAATTGTTTCTTCTGTACCATCTGTATACGAAATAACCAGTTTAGTAAGTACTGACTGTCTGTCTCCAAACAGGTTCCATAGTTGACCTCTAAATGTAATTGCTCCACTCCACCAACCCTCTCCCAAAAGTACACCGATGGCATTATCACCTTTATTGATATGCTCGGTTACGTCAAAGGTTTGATAGAGGTGACTTTTGTTATATTGTGTCAAACCGGGATTGAAATAATCATTTCCAATTTTATTACCGTTCATATAAACCTCGTAAATTCCTCTTGATGTGATATATAG
>CAZURM010000153.1:0-2107 GCA_964622945.1 uncultured Proteiniphilum sp. | reverse complement strand
GAGTGCGGTACTAAAGTTACTGATGGAAATTACAATTATTTAGGAATAACCAAAGCTGCCATCTCATTAATTTACTTTTTTAACTAATCGGGAAATATGAAACTAAAAAATATATTTATACTAGCTGCTTTCTTTGTTGCGACCCCTTTTCTGTTTTCACAAACTGCTTCCGACAAGGGATTATCAATTGAAAACAGCCGTGTTGAACGACAAGGCGAACTCTTATCAGTAGCTATGGATATAGTTATTGACGATCTTAATGTGCAATCCAATGATATGATAATGCTAGTGCCTGTGTTGATGTCCAACAATGGTGAAGCAGAATTAGAATTATCACCTGTAGCAGTTCTTGGAAAAAAACGCGCTAAGGTGGTACAACGAGCTATTAGATTTAATAACAATCCCGGATTTGATGTTGACCCTTACGACATAGTTAGAAGAAAAAATAATACGTCTCAACGAATTACATACTTTGTGAATACTCCCATGAGAGAGTGGATGAGAGATGCTTCTCTTGTTCTCAGGGAATCGGTAACTGGTTGTGCCAATTGCGACAAGGGTGAAGTATTATACACACTCGTAGCTCGCGTGATATCCGAAGCATATGTACCTTCATATAAACTCACATATATTGTACCTGAAGTAGAAGTTAAGACATTGAGTGACAGACATACTGCAAGGTTTAACTTCGTGGTTGGACGTTACGAGTTACTTCGTGATTTTAGTAGTAATGCAACTGAATTCAGAGAAGTAGATAGAGTTGTAAGCGAAATAATGAATAATCCCGACTTCGAGATTACCGAATTTGCAATCACCGGATATGCATCACCCGAGTCATCAGTACCTTATAACCGTACATTGTCGCAGAACCGAGCAAACTCTTTTGCAGACTATTTAGTAACAAAATTCAATATCGACAGAAGTCGCTTTACTGTAACCGGACATGGTGAAGATTGGGAAGGATTGCGTCAAGCCGTGTCAACTTCTTCAGTGAACGACCGACAGGCTATTCTTGATATTATAGATAATATATCTAATCCTGATGCACGTGATGCAGAGTTGATGAAGCTATCCGGAGGGGAAACATATCGCAATCTGCTCAACAATTTCTACCCGCCATTACGTCGCACGGAATATGTAATTGCATATCATGTACGTTCGTTTGATGTGGATGAAGCACGAGAAACAATAAAAACTAACCCTCGACTATTGAATCTAAACGAGATGTATCTTGTAGCACAGAGTTATCCCGTAGGCAGTAACGAGTTTAAAGAAGTGTTTGATGTTGCAACACGCCACTATCCTGATAGTGATATAGCAATCCTTAACTCAGCTTCGGCTGATATTGAGGTGGGTAATATGGATGGAGCAATTGAACGCATGAGTAAGATTGCTGACAATCCAAAGGTTTGGAATAATATGGGTGTTGCTTATGCTCGCAAAGGCGATATCAGCAGAGCGAAGGAATACTTCGAGAAAGCAGTATCTAATGGTGATAGCGATGCTAAAACCAATCTTGATGAAATTAATAAACTAACAGACTAAAAAATTTATTCATACACACAAATCAATTTTTAAAAATGAAAAAATTAAGTAGAATTTTACTAATGAGTGTCGTTGCTATTGGGCTTGTATTTACTGCCTGTAATAATGACGACATAGATGTGCCTATAGATGGGCAAAAAGGCAACACTCACGTGAGTGTTACTTTGAAATTATCTTCCAATGGAGGAGGACTTAAAGCTTTACCAGAAGACTATAACTATGTTGGTGAATGGGCTGGTAAAGATATAATCAACAGCTTGACTGTATATTTGGTAGATGGAGCTTCAGTTAACTCGAAAGACTTTGAAGTTGGTAAAACAGCAACAGAAGGAAAGGCTTATATGATTGATGGAAGCGGTGTGTTGATCCCTAATCCTAATAACACAGATGCCGCTATTCGTACTACAGCCGGTCAAAAAACGGTGTATGTGGTTGTGAACCCAACAAATAATATTAAAGCTCATTTGAATAAAACCTCTGTTGCAGAATTTGATAATGCTTATCAGCAAATTGCTTTCGTAGCAGCAAATTCAGGAACAGATAAAACAAATGTTTCTACATC
>CAZURM010000152.1:0-2116 GCA_964622945.1 uncultured Proteiniphilum sp. | reverse complement strand
AATAATAATTTAATATACTCTGAGTTTACTTTTCAGAAAGGGGTTGTTGCAGAGGTACTTAATCCTCTTAATGATGATGTTAAAGCTCTAAACTTCCTTTTTAAACAATGGCAACAAACTCCTATAAATAAGAGAGCCTATTTAAATAGATTGAATTGGGAGGAGGTGCTATGTTTCGCACCAAGTAGTAAGGTCTTTTCACAATATGCAATAGAGAGTGAAAAGCTTGATGATTCGATTGTAAATTGGGTTAATGAAAGTAAACCTGAGAGAGAGAATTTTCTAAGATATATAGGGGTTCATACATCTAATAGCAATATTGCTAAACTTCGCTCATGGTTTATGAATGATTTAGACAATGAGCCTATCCCAGTTGCAGTTGATACAATTCCATTAGAATTAATAGCTAATACGCTTATAGGATTGGCTGATGGAGAATTTAATAAAGACTCTATATTTAAATTTTATAAGGATTATAAAAAACATAAGGTTATCGAGAGTCTAATCGAAAGTATTTTAGAAAGTGGTGATAATTTACAGATTAGACTTCCAATTTGGATGGATAAATCGAGTCAGTACATTTCTCTTGGGAGTGAAGTAGAGGGTGTTCCTTATTGTTTGGATGATGAGGTATATTTTTTGCTAATGAAAGATGAGAATAGTGATGTCTTTAACAAGCTAATTAGCAAATTAGACATTATTTATTCGAATAAAGTAAGTAATGAGTTTGTTTCATTATATCCAGAATTAGAAACTAATATAACTTTTCATAGTGCTGTTGATGAGATTGAACATGATGAGCCATTTTACACTTCATGGTCTAGGGATAACTCAATAAAGCTTTATAGGTGTGAAAGGCTTATATTTAACTTTTCATTTGTTCAAAACAATAGTGTAGTAGATGTTGGGAATATTGAAGCACGCGATGTTGAAGTGCTATATAATGAATACAATGAAACGACCACAATATATTATCAGAGAAAATTGTCATTTGAAGATTTGATGAATAATCTATCAGATTTGGGCTATACGGATGATTCTTCATTAGTAGAGGAGTTAATAGATAAACGAGATGATATGTTAAGGGCATTTTACCATACATTGACAGCAAATGGAATGGATAGTTTTGGCTCAGACGATTTAAATCTTTTTCAAGATTTAATAAAAGAAAGAGAACTTGAGAATAAAAGAATTGAAATAATTGAAGATATTAAGACAAATGAGAGGTATTCTTACGAATGGTTTTCGAATTACCTTGACTATTTGTTGACTTTTGAAGAAAAAGCAGACTCTGTAGCACAAGAATCTATTTCGTTTCAAAAAATAGAAAGGTTTTATAGTGATGGGATTCCTACTAAAAAATATTTCACACTTAAAGGGGCAAATAAGTTGATTCCTTTAAATATAGAGGTTTTTGAGAGTTTTAGCATTACAATAATTTTTGCAAATAGAAAGAAGGAAAATATAACAGTTGAAGGAGTTTCTAAAAAAGGACAAGACTTATTAGTTTTTATACCTCAAGGAATTGATAGTAATTTGGTTTCGAAGTTTGACTCAGTTGTTAATGTTTCTATCAGCTTTACACCTGTTCTTGATCTTTTACAGCGCCTTTCGAATGCATTTTCGAATGAAGATATTATTACTCCTTGGAACGATATTGAGAAGTCGTTACCACCATTGCACTTTATTTATGGACCGCCAGGAACAGGGAAAACTACAAAGCTTGTAGATAATATATTGGAGGAATTTGAAAAATCATACAATCTTAAAGCACTAGTTCTTGTTCCTACCAATAAGGCTGGAGATGTTCTTGCTAAAAGATTGGTGGAGAAAAATAGTAGTATAAATGTATTAAGAATAGGGGCTGCAACAGATCCAGAATTAGAACAGCTTGATGAAGACGTTTATCAGAGTTCGATAGATGAGAATATGCTTGATAGAACTAATGTGGTTATATCAACTATACACCGCTTACCATACTATCAGATAGCTAAGGAGCATGGTGCTTCTTTTAAACTCTATGATAGTGAGCAGATAGAGTGGGATTTGGTGATATTTGATGAGTCATCGATGATTAGTTTGCCATATTTTGCTTTTGCTTTACACGCTATAAAAA
>CAZURM010000151.1:0-2173 GCA_964622945.1 uncultured Proteiniphilum sp. | reverse complement strand
AATTAATCAAAAATATATTACTAACTATATACCTGCCGTACAATAATTCTTTTACTATCTTTGTTGCAAAATCTTTTTTATCATGGATAGACGGAATTTCATTAAGAAATCAGCAATTACTGCTACAGGCTTAAGTTTAACTCCATTAATTGGCAAATCTTACAGCTCAATATATGGTCAGTCGGCTCCCGGCAATAAAATTAAAGTAGGGTTAATAGGATGTAGAAACCAAGGTTGGAGTAATCTACAAACATTTTTACAATATCCCGAAGTAGAATGTATCTCATTATGCGATGTTGATGATGAATGGCTTTATAAGCGTGCATCCGAAATAGAAGAACAAACAGGCAATAGACCTCCACAGTTAGTTAAAGATTGGCGGCGAGTCATTGATAATAAAGATATTGATTTGGTCATTATCGGAACTCCTGATCATTGGCACTGTCTACAGTCGATTGCGGCTTGCGAGGCAGGTAAGGACGTATATGTTGAAAAACCTTTAGCCAACACTATAGAGGAGTGCGATTTAATGGTAAGAGCTGCACGTAAATACAATCGAATAGTTCAGGTTGGACAGTGGCAACGAAGTGATCCTCACTGGGATGAAGCAGCAGCATATGTTCAAAGTGGAGTTCTTGGTAAAATACGCACAGTGAAGGTGTGGGCTTATCAAACAAGTAAATGGACTCTTCCCGTAGTCCCTGATTCAACTCCACCACTAGGTGTTGACTATGATATGTGGCTTGGACCGGCACCAAAACGTAATTTTAATCAGAATCGATTTCATTATAATTTTCGCTTTTTTTGGGATTATGCAGGTGGTTTAATGGCCGACTGGGGAGTACATTTACTTGACTATGCTATGAAGGGAATGAATGTAGGCTTACCAGATTATGTTTATGGAGCTGGAGGAAAGTTTGGTTATCCTAATGATGCAATGGAGACACCCGATACGTTAATGGTTACATACAAATACCCTGATTTTAATATTATTTGGGATCATGCTTGTGGAATAGGTAATGGGCTGTTTGACAAACGTGAAGGAGTAGCTTTTTTCGGAGAAAATGGAACCCTTTTGCTTACAAGAAGTGGATGGGAGGTAATCCCTGAAGAAGCAGTTAACAGTCGCAATTTCCCGTATTGTTATCCTTGTGATGATGAAAGAATAGCCAACACACCACGCATGCAGGCTGTAGAAATGCATACAGGTTCAGGTAGAGGTCTTTATTTACATGTTGGAAATATGCTTGATTGTATTCGCACACGTGAACTGCCCAATGCTGATATTGCTATTGGAGCTGAAGTTGCCAAGCTTAGCCATTTAGCAAATATTTCATGTAGGGTTGGTTCTGCAATAAAATGGGATAATCAAACCAGCACGTTTGATAATACAGAAGCCAACCGCTTAGCAAAAGCCTATTACAGAGATCCGTGGAAACTCCCTGTTCTGTAATTCATAAAATATAGGATATCAAGAGTCATAATAGAAAAAGGCAGAAGATAAATTAATTATTCTCTGCCTTTATTTTATAGAATATATGATATTTAATTTAAAATTTATGAACCCATGTCTCAAATGATTTGAGCCAGTCATTCAGGAATTTACGTGTATCAGGATTGGCAATTTCATTATTCTCATTAAATAGAGTTGTAGTATTACCAATGTAAGCTTCAGGCTGCTGCATCATATAAACATTAACAAAAACCATAGGCTGACGAAATACATGGTTAGCAGCTTCACCACCCAATGCACTAATTGAGCTGCTTACTACTGCTCCCGGTTTTCCGTTCCAGTTGTTTTGCCCATACGGTCTTGAAGCAATATCAATTGCATTTTTTAATACTCCGGAAATTGACCTATTGTACTCAGGAGTGAAGAATAGATAGCCATCAGCTTCTTTAATTTTCTTGCGAAACTCTACCCATTCAGCTGGTGGATTGACATCTAAATCCTCATTATAATGAACTAGTTGTCCTATTTCTACAATCTCCATCTCTAATGAATCGGGTTGCATTTTAATAGCCTCAAGTGCCAGTTTCTTGTTGTACGACTCTTTGCGTAAACTACCAACTATAACTGCGATTTTCTTTTTGCTCATATGTCTAACTTGTTTATTAAATATTTTATTATTGAGTTTAATCTTTTGTTTACAAGAAAAAACCTGTAATTAAT
>CAZURM010000150.1:0-2219 GCA_964622945.1 uncultured Proteiniphilum sp. | reverse complement strand
CCTACAAACTGGCAAAAATGAACTTGGCAATTAGAGGCATCTCTGCCAACTTGGGAGAGAAAGCTGCCAACACTTTTACTGACGATCAGCACAAAGACCTCTTGGCTGACTATATTATGGCAAATCCACCTTTCAATCAGAAGAATTGGAGAGAAGAGAATGAGCTGACAAAAGATCCTCGTTGGAAAGGCTACGAAGTGCCACCCAAAAGCAATGCCAACTATGCTTGGATATTGAATATAGTGTCGAAACTATCTGAAGATGGTGTGGCGGGATTTCTTTTGGCAAATGGTGCATTGAGTGGCGGAGGCGATGAGTATAAAATACGGAAACAGCTGATTGAAAACGATATGGTGGAAGCGATTGCTGTATTGCCTCAAAATATGTTTTACACTACAGATATCTCTGTTACATTATGGATACTCAACAAAAACAAGAGAAAACGCACTGTGGAGCTACCTGATACAACCAGACATTACCGTAATCGTGAAGATGAGATACTCTTTCTTGATTTACGCCAAATTGGTGTTCCATTCGAAAAGAAGTTTATTCAATTTTCGGATGAAAATATTGAAGAAATAAGCAACACCTATCACAACTTTCAAACAGAGGGGCCCAACTATAAAGATGTACCTGAGTTTTGCTATGCAGCCACTAAAGAAGAGGTAGCTAAAAAAGATTACAGCCTTGTACCTAGCAAATACATTGAGTTTATTAACCGTGACGAGAACATAGACTTTGATACACGCATGAAATCTTTGCAGGCAGAGTTCAGAGAGTTGTTACAACAAGAAGAGCAGTCGAAAGCAGACTTGTTGAATGTCTTTAAAGAGTTGGGGTATGAGTTATAGAGCGAAAACTAATTATAAACGATTAGGCAATTATATAGAATTGGTAGATGAGCGAAACGTTGATTTAGAGATAACACTACTTCTTGGTTTAAGTATCTCTAAACAGTTTATTCCTTCTGTAGCTAATATAATTGGCTCAAACATGAAGAATTATAAAATCATTCGCAAAGGACAGTTTGCTTGTAGTATAATGCAGGTGAGGAGAGATGGTAAAATGCCAGTTGCTTTATTAGAAGAATACGATGAAGCAATTATTTCTCAAGCCTATCCTGTTTTTAGAGTCATAGATGAGTCATTATTATTGCCAGAATACTTAATGATGTGGTTTTCTCGTTCAGAGTTTGACAGGCAAGCTACTTTTCATGCTGTAGGAGGTGTGCGAGGAAGTTTAGAGTGGGAAGATTTTATGAACTTTGAACTACCCATTCCAAGCATAGAAAAACAAAATGAAATAGTAAAAGAATACAACACCATAGTAAACCGAATAGCGCTAAACGAAACCCTCAATCAAAAACTAGAAGAAACTGCACAGGCTTTGTATAAACATTGGTTTGTGGATTTTGAATTTCCCAATGAGGATGGAGAGCCTTATAAATCATCGGGAGGGGAGATGATTTATTGTGAGGAGGTGGATGGGGAGGTGCCAGCTGGATGGAACTTTGATCAAATAGGTGATGTTGTTGAGATAGTAGGTGGAGGCACACCTTCTACTACAAAAAATGAATATTGGAATAAGGGTAATGTAAATTGGTTTTCGCCAACTGATATAACTAATTCAAGTAGTATATTTTGTTTTGATTCTGAAAGAAAGATAACCAAGATTGGCTTGAATAAAAGTTCAGCTAAGTTGTTCCCAAGTTTTTCTTTAATGATGACTAGTAGAGCTACTATAGGTAAAATAGGAATAAATACAGTGGACTCTTGTACAAATCAAGGATTTATTACAATAATCCCAAATGATGAATATCCAGTTTATTTTTTAACTGAGTGGTTGAAAACCAACTTAAAAACTATTGAATCCTTGTCATCAGGAAGTACTTTTAAAGAGATAAACAGAACCAATTTTAAATCACTAAAAGTCCTCAATTCTCATAAAACTATTAATATTTTTAATTCTAAATTGATTTTATTATATAATACGATTTTACTTAATTCAAAAGAAAGTAAATTATTGAAAATGCTTGAATCTTTATTATTATCAAAAATGACAAAAGTAGAATAATCACAATAGAACAACCGAATGAAATTGACCGAATCAAAACTCGAAAAAGCATTCACCTCACTACTAGCCAAGGAGGGCTATCCTCACTTCTTGGGCGATAGTATTGAGCGTAATCCCAAAATGGGGTTGGCTTGAATGGTATTTCC
>CAZURM010000149.1:0-2228 GCA_964622945.1 uncultured Proteiniphilum sp. | reverse complement strand
GAGCTGTTTCAGCTTATTTAACTGTTCACAATCCTGAAAAATACACGTTTTACAACACTACTGTCCGGTTTAATTTTCCCAAAGTGGCAGAAAGGGATAATCGGACTGTTTATTTAAATTATTATTGCCACTAAAGAGTTCTTTAATATTCGTTTTTTCAAACAAAGCCAGCCCTAGAGTCTGAGTGAATGTATACAAACTTACAGGGATATTCAGTTTCTTTTTAGCAATAGCTGCTAGAAGATAGGTACATATTGCTATCCATATCTGGCAGTTAACTGCATTTTCACTTGTGCCGTAAAATGACTTTATACGAAGATGCTGTTTAATCCATTTGAAGAACAATTCAATTTTCCACCGTTCGCGATACAGCTCGGCAATGGTCAGGGAATCAAGAGAAAAGTTGTTGGTCAGAAAATGATAAACTTTTCCATCTGTAAAGTCCTCGTATGTCACAAGACGTAACTCAGCCGGGTATTTCCTTGCCGAATAATAACCGGTCAGTCTGATGGCAACATCATCCAGTACACCAGTACTTGAATCAACATTATGTTTTTCAAGCGTTACAAAGTTGATGTTGTCCTTAGACCTGGTGACAAAGAAAGCCTGTTCCTTGTGAATCTTGTTATAAAGCCTATTGAAGTCTGTATAACCCTTATCCATGATGTAATAAGAACCGGCTTCAACAGGGATCGTATCGAGTATGTTTACATCATGCACATTCGCATTGGTGATATCCACATAGATTGGTATTGATCCTCTTAAATCAAGAATGGTATGCATCTTTACGGCACCTTTGGTCTTTCGAAATTTAGCCCAGGGATACAGACTTAGGCACAGGTCAATTGTAGTACTGTCCAGAGCGTAGACCATATTGTCAATATCCAGTCTAAAATTGGGATCATCTGCATATAACGGCCTGGCTTGTTTGATTAAGACCTGGGCATAATCGGCATAGATTCTCCAATTGCGTTTCTCGTTAGCCTCTGCCAACGTGGATTTTGCAGTTGCAGATCTCAACCCTGAGTGATAAAGCTTCGATGAAAAAGCAGTTAAGCTGTTTTCAATGTCACGGAGGCTTTCTCTCGCGGTTAGCTGGGCAAAACTCATAACCAGAAAATGCTCGTTACAGGTTAATCTTCTTACCCGGAAGTCACCCTTGTAGCGATCAACGCATCTCTGAAATTGAAAATCTGATTTAAACATCATTAGTTGTGATAAAACTGTTTTGCCTGAATTCATAATATTGAATTTTAATACAAATACAAAAGTATGAATTCAAATCGACCAAGTAAAAAAACGAGTATAATTAATTAAATATAAACAATATACAAACAATTAACGAGTCCTTAACCGGACACTAGTGAAGTTTTATAGGATATCAGTTTAATGAAAATGGCAAATTCAGTGAAATAAAACAAGCTACCACTATCTCTGAAGCTCAAAGGAAAGCAGATGATTTAAAATCAAAGCTGGAACAAAGAAAAACTCATACAGAAATTTTCAAGTACTGTAAAGCTGAACTGTTGGCAAACAATTACTTTCATTCAGTATTTGAAGCAAACAAAGGGTTATTTCAAAGAATAAGAGATTTGTCATTACATAATGATGACGGTAATAGGCTAATTGAATATGTTTTTAGTTCCACTCCTGTACTAATAATAAACAACTATCAGTCTAAATCTGAACAAGACGAACATAAAGGCTTTTGTAATATTTTAAAGGGATTATGTGGTATGTTTCGCAATCCCGAAGCTCACGAGCCTAAAGTTAGCTGGGAAGTTACAGAGCAGGATGCTCTCGAAATATTGTCTATGATTTCATATTGTCATAGAAGATTAGATAATTCACAAAGAATAAGATAATGAGAAGATATTCCCGTGAAGCAAAAGGAGGATATTATTGTCCGTCATTCTTATCTATGTATATAGATTCTACGGAAAATTATGAAAACTTAATCGAGGGTGAACGATTGTCCAACAGGGCAGAAGCATTATTCCTTCATGAGTATATACACTTGTTACAAGACTTAACAACATTGTCTGGCGTTTCGAATATCTCAATAGTTGTGGATTACATGAAATGGGCTACTAATATAACAAAGAAAGGTGAGCTTAAAGTACCATGTATCCCAAGTCTTGAAGATGGATTTATGCTATTCCCTAATGCAGAATTGCGGAAAATATGTTTAGGTAGTGGCAAGTTCGAAGATGAGTATCAGAATGCTA
>CAZURM010000148.1:0-2239 GCA_964622945.1 uncultured Proteiniphilum sp. | reverse complement strand
CAGAGGTTGAATTTGGCAATGCCCTTTATCTCAGCGAACAGTATGAAGGATTAATCCTAAAAACGGGAGTTAAGGCATTTTACACCTTCTGTTAGTGGGTAGAGCAAGAGGAGTGCGCGCTGTGCTATTTTGTCTCATTTAGACTGCGATTAACCATCTGCTTCATGCTGGGCACACCCAGTTTGTCCGCCACTAAAAGAGACGGTGTCGCAGTCGGGTGGGATGCGCTGAAGTGTTCACATAAAACCTCAGGAGGTGTTGGCAAGCAGCGGAGCGAGCACTGGATCGGCTTTTAACACTTCATTAAGGAGCCGACCATGCAGCCATTTGCAAAATGCGAGCGAAAGCAGGAGGCGATATTTACCGATCTGCTTCAACTGCTCCGCAATTGCGGGCAGGCGGTTAAAGATCGTATTGAAGCGTGCAAAACCATTACGAACTTCGTGTATCGAACCATGATGTGAACAGAGGCGTATTACTTTGCGGTTAGCATGTGTGACAACCTGTGCAATAACATGCAACAGCATGGGACGAGATGTAATTGCCTCCATATGTTCGCTTGGATCCGCCAGACGCGCAAATATATTCCACCAGTTGCAGAGCAACGCGACAATACGCGCCATAATGCGGCAGCGTGCGATATCTTTTGTGGTAAAGCCAGCCAACCCCCACTGATTCTTCAACTCATCGAAGACATTTTCGCAGTCAGCCCGATCAAGATAAAGCTGAAGAAGGACATCGGGAGCCAGAGTGCTACTCGTGATCAGTACAGAATATTCCCAGCACATTGGCATCGGCACACCAGACAGCGGCAGCTCCGGTTGTAAAGGGTGCTTAAGGCGTTTTGCTGCCACTTTTCGGCGTGCTACGATCACCCGCCGTTTCTTGGTCCATTTGGCCAGTTGCACATCACTCTCGCAAACCTGCCAACCACCCTCTATCGGTACCTCTTGCCACATATCGTTGGCATGATGTGCGACAAGCTTTACAACTTTGCGAACATTGCGGGTCTGACGCAGTTTGAAAAGATAATTTGCCTCTCGCTCCTCGCATTCTTTCATCCAGCCTTCGTTACCAAAGGCGGCATCACCACGAATCATACCAGGCCACATTTCACGAGGCATAGAATCAAGCAATTTCCAGAAATTCGGGCCAAGATGAGCGGCGGAGTGGCTCTTGCCACCCTGTACATCCACGCTTAAAACCAGACGCAATGCACCTATAAAAACCGTATGCACAGCGTGACTTGGGCGACCGGGCTTGGATGGATTATAACCGATTTCCGCCCCTTGCTGATGGCCATAAAGAGGTTTTATGGTGGTGTCAACATCTACAATGTATGGCTCTGTGAGCAACGGCTCAAGCGTGGCAAACTCCATTTTGGACATCCAGCCATCCCACTCGGCCATACGTTCACACCCCTCTACCTGCTTAAGCGCTCTGCGTACAGAATCTTCGCTTACCAGCCTCTCAAGTCCAAGCATCTCTGGCAGAATACGGTCATGTTGGATAGGTGATAAGTGCGCATACCTCCAAGCCCCGTTCAGTACACCAGCCATGATCGTCCCGAGAACGTCCCGCTTGCGCGGCGCATTATTGCTCGTGTAAACCAAAGGACAACTCTCCACCCATTGGTCAAACAAACCAGTCTCTTTTAAGAAATGCCCAAAGTAGGCCATCCCACCAAGTCCGGTGGCACGAACCTCATCGTCCCAAACAACCTGACAAGTTTGGCCGCCAAATATAGCAGCAAATCCTTCGGCTTGCGTCTCTGCCGAAACTGTGAGAATATCTCTTGCGTCTGCGGTGTTGTTCATGGTGCTCCTTGCGCACCCCGAGTGGGGTGCGGATTAGATTTTGGGACACTTTAGCACACCGCAGACAACTAACCAAATGGTTAATGGCAAAAAAACGCGCACTTCCCTTGCGCACAACAACTAACAGCCTTTTTACAAACGGCAACTTATGTTTTTAGGTTAAAATCAAGTAAAACACCATTAACGGACGACCAAAACCCATTCAGACTGCGTCAAACATGGTATGGCGGGCAAAAATCCTTGTAATGCCCTAAAAAACACACATACAAGCTCTGTGCCTAGTCATAACATGCGCCGACGAGCTCAATCTTTTGAAGTTTTGCAAGAGCCTCCGTTATGTCAAATTTACCGGTTTATCCCAAAACTCCGTATTTTTTTCACTGCGGAAACCGGGGACAGAGAAAATATATTTTCCAAAGAAC
>CAZURM010000147.1:0-2345 GCA_964622945.1 uncultured Proteiniphilum sp. | reverse complement strand
TTTTCCGGATAATAAACAGTTTGCTAATGCAAAATCGAATGCTGAAAAGCTGATAAATAAGAAGGTTTGCAAAGATGATATTATACTTAACAGTTTCTTTGGAGATAAAAACCGTAGTCGTTTTACAGGATATAGTATGCCTGACTTCAAAAAATTCATTGGTATGATAATTTACTTTATTTCTGATAGGCAGAGTTGGAAAACTAAGCTTAATAAAATGCTTTTTTATGCAGATTTCAGTCATTACAAATATCACAATAGATCTATAAGCGGTGCAAACTATTGTCCTATTGATATGGGACCGGTACCGAATAATTTTAATACATTATTTGATATACTTGTAAATAGTAATGTGTTGGATGTCAGTTATCAAGAATTTCCTGATGGTGGGGTTGGAGAAAAGTATAGTCCTAAAATAAGTTTTGATAAGTCGCTTTTTACAAAAGATGAATTAGAAACACTAAATAGAGTAAAGGATAGTTTAAAGAATGTTTCAACTCAAAAGGTTATAAATTTAAGTCATCAGGAAAAAGCCTGGAGTGAAAATAAAGCCAACAAGATTAAACCTATAGACTATACTTTTGCGTATGAATTAAGCTTGTTTTAAACTTTTTGATTAAATGAAAGCATTATTGATTGGTGCAACAGGTGCAACAGGGAGTGATCTCTTGAAACTCTTGCTTGATGACGGTGAGGTGGAGAGTGTGGCTGTTTTTGTAAGAAGGGATCTTGGTTTAGTGCATCCAAAGCTCACTGTTTATATTATTGATTTTGAGAAACCTGAGAAGTGGGAGCATCTTGTGAAGGGGGATGTTCTGTTCTCTTGCTTGGGCACTACTCGCAGGGATGCGGGCAGTAAGGGTGCTCAGTGGAAAGTGGATTATGATTATCAGTATAGCTTTGCGAAAGCGGCTAAAAAGAATGAGGTGGAGGCTTATGTTTTGGTTTCTGCTATGAACGCTTCTGCTAATTCGCGGTTTTTCTATTCTCGCTTGAAGGGTCAGTTAGATGAGGATGTGGCTAAGCTTGGTTTTCCTAAGCTGTTGATACTTAAACCGCCATCGCTAATTAGAAAAAATAGCGACAGGAGGATGGAGAAGATTGGTGTGGAGGTGATTAACTTTTTTAATAGAATGGGACTGATGAAGTCTATTAGACCAATGTCAACCGAAAAGCTGGCTATGTTGATGTTGGATGCAGCAAAAAATTAATCAAAATATACCAACTTATAGGTATTGTGTATATGTTTTCAATGATATACATTTGTGTCTATAATTTAAATCACAGCATATTATGGAAGAGAATAAAAGAAATGTGACATTCGCAAGCTTTGATCAGGATAAACTGAAAAAGATGTTGGAGATAAAGCATCTGTATGACAAGGGTCTGCTGGAACTTGAGGCGGCAAGAGATCGCATGAGAAATGAGGTGGGCAGAATTACACCTGAGGAGTTTGCAGCGGCAGAGCAGTTGCTGATGGATGAGAATCCTGATGAGTGCCGCGATGAGGATGTGCGCTCAATGCTTGATGTTTTTGACGGACTGTTTGTTACTGACGAGGTGCCTCTTCCGTTTGGACACACAATTGATGCTTATCGTCGCGAAAATAAAAAGATGAAGGAGCTGCTCATTGAGGGTGATAAGTTGGCAGGGAAGACATTTATTCTCAACCCTTGGCTGGAGCTGATTGAGAAGCTCTTGCAATATAAAGTGCATTTCAGCAGAAAGCAAAATCAACTTTATTCTGCACTGGAGAGGGAGGGATTCGACCGCCCGACTACAACTATGTGGGTGTATGATGATTATATCCGTGATGAGATAAATGATGCGTGGCAGATGCTTAACGAGAATGATGTTGATGTTGATGCGTTCATAAATCTGTATAAGGAGATTGCGGTGGATCTAAGGGATTTGATGGAGAAGGAGGAGATGATTTTATATCCTACTTCATTGAAACTCATTTCGGAGGAGAAGATGGAGCAACTGAAATCGGGCGATAGGGAGATTGGCTTTTTCTTGATTGATATGCCGAAATTGAAACCGGATGACAGCTCTAAGGGTGAGAAGGAGAAAGTGTTTGATGTTGCTGAGGGTAAATTAACATTAGAACAGATTAATCTGATTTATCAGCATTTGCCGATTGATATATCCTTTATTGATGAGAATGATATAGTTAAGTTTTATACCGATACTAAAGAGAGAATATTCCCAAGGAGTAAAGGCGTAATAGGTAGGGAGGTGCGCAACTGTCACCCACCAAAGAGTCTTCATCTTGTGGAGGAGGTAATTGATAAATTCAGAAATGGTGAACAGGATGAAGCTGAGTTTTGGATTAATAAGCCTGG
>CAZURM010000146.1:0-2400 GCA_964622945.1 uncultured Proteiniphilum sp. | reverse complement strand
AGTAATGTTGAATTAGAAGATAATAATAGAGTTCATTCACTTTGGAATGGACTGGATGTTGAGCAGCACAAGAGGAGAAGAGCTTTTATAAAAAATCTTTAAAGGAGAGTAAAAAAGTGAGTGAATTAGATAAGCAATTAAAGAAATTACAAGATAATTATCAGGAAGAAAATATTGTTACATTAGAGTGGAAGGAACATATTCGCCGTCGACCAGGAATGTACATTGGAAAACTAGGTGATGGATCATCTAGCGACGATGGTATTTATGTTCTTTTAAAAGAAGTTCTCGATAATTCAATCGATGAATTTATGACTGGTTTTGGAAAAACCATAGAAGTTGTAGTTGAGAATGAAAGTGTTGTTGTTCAAGACCATGGGCGTGGTGTACCACTTGGTAAAGTAAAGGATGTGTGTTCTAAGATGAATACTGGAGCTAAGTATGACTCTAAATCTTTTAAAAGGTCGGTAGGACTCAACGGTGTTGGAATAAAAGCAGTAAATGCTCTATCCTCAAACTTTTCTATGGAGAGTTCTCGTGATGGACAGTCAAAATTAGTAACTTTTGCTCAGGGCAATCTTATAAAAGATGGTGAGTTAGAACAATCGAAAAATTCTAGCGGAACAAAAGTTGAATTTACCCCTGATAAGGAGATTTTTGGCGACTATAACTACCGTGAAGAGCATATAGAACCTTTACTTAAAAATTATGTCTTTCTAAATATCGGACTTACTATCAACTTCAATGGTAAAAATTTTAGTTCTAAAAATGGACTTGAAGATCTTCTAAATGAAAATCTGACTTCAGAGGAACTTTATCCAATAATTCATCTTTTTGGAGATGATATCGAAGTTGCAATTACACATACCAACCAGTATGGCGAAGAGTATTATTCTTTTGTAAATGGTCAGCATACTACACAGGGTGGTACACATCTTACTGCTTTTCGTGAAGCAACGGCAAGGGTAATTAAAGAATTTTACGATCGTAATTATGAATACTCTGATATAAGAAATGGTATTGTAGCGGCAATCAGCATTAAGGTTGAGGAGCCTATTTTTGAATCACAAACAAAAACCAAACTTGGTTCTAAAGATATGGAACCTAATGGTGTTACGATAAATAAATATATTAACGATTTTCTTAAGAGAGAACTAGACAACTATCTTCATAAGAACTCTGATACTGTAGAGGTGCTACAGAAAAAGATACAGAATTCTGAGAAAGAAAGAAAAGCTATAGCGGGCGTAACTAAACTTGCTCGAGAGAGAGCAAAAAAAGCTAATCTTCATAATAAAAAACTTCGCGATTGCAGGATTCATTATAATGATGCAAAAGGTGATCAGCGTGAGGAAACATCAATTTTTATCACTGAAGGTGATTCTGCTAGTGGATCAATAACTAAAAGCAGGGATCCTAATTTACAAGCTGTTTTTAGTCTTCGAGGCAAACCTTTGAACAGTTTTGGGTTAACAAAGAAGATTGTCTATGAAAATGAGGAGTTTAATCTACTTCAAGCTGCACTAAATATCGAAGATAGCATGGATGGCTTACGCTATAATAAGGTAATCATTGCTACCGATGCGGATACTGATGGTATGCATATTAGACTTCTATTGCTGACTTTTTTTCTACAGTTTTTCCCGGATTTGATTAAAAAGGGACATGTATATATTTTTCAAACGCCGCTGTTTAGGGTGAGAAATAAGAAAAAAACTATCTACTGTTATACAGAAGAGGAGCGTATAACTGCAATTAATGAACTTGGTCCAAATCCTGAGATAACACGTTTTAAAGGTTTGGGAGAGATATCGCCTGATGAGTTTAGAAATTTTATTGGTGAAGATATGCGACTCGATAAGGTAACGATGAAAAAGGAGGATCTGTTGAAAGAGTTGCTCGAATTTTATATGGGTAAAAATACCCCGGAACGTCAGACATTTATTATTGATAATCTTGTTGTTGAAGGAGATATTGTTGCATAAATAATAAAGTGATTAATATTTAATTGACAACTAATCACTTGAAGATATGATTATAAAAGGAAACCACCAGACATCCCATAACAAACGGATAGCTATTTTCCCAGGAACATTTGATCCGTTTACTATTGGACACGAATCACTTGTACGAAGAGGATTGTTGCTAATGGACGAAATAGTAATTGCTATTGGTATAAATGATTCAAAGCAATCCTATTTTACTATCGAGCAGCGAATTAAAATGATTCATGACCTATACAAAAATGATTTACGTATAAGTGTGCAAAGCTACAACACATTAACCATCGAGTTTGCCGAAGAAGTTGGAGCACAATATATACTGCGAGGAGTTAGGTCGGTAATTGATTTTGAATATGAAAAAACTATTGCAGATATGAACCGAACTATTTCAGGAATA
>CAZURM010000145.1:0-2409 GCA_964622945.1 uncultured Proteiniphilum sp. | reverse complement strand
CAAAACCTGGAATTACAAAAGGTGAGCATTGGCATCATACTAAGAATGAGAAGTTCTTAGTTGTATCAGGCAAAGGTGTTATCCGTTTCCGTAAGATTGATGAACCATCGGAGGTTATTGAATATCATGTGTCAGGTGATAAGCTTGAAGTGGTGGATATTCCTGTGGGGTATACGCATAATATTGAGAATTTGGGGGAAGGGGATATGGTGACGGTTATGTGGGTGAATGAAGTATTTGATCCAACGCAACCAGACACATATTTTGAAAAAGTATAGATGAAAATAACACAATATAATTATGAAACTAAATTACAAAGATATACACTTTAAAAACGATGGTAGATTAAAACTCTTAATCATCGTTGGTACAAGACCAGAAATAATCCGTTTATCAGCTGTTATAAATAAATGCCGTAGATACTTTGATTGTGTGTTAGCTCATACTGGTCAGAATTATGACTATAACTTAAACGGAATCTTCTTTAAAGACCTGAAATTAGAAGATCCTGAAGTTTATATGGATGCAGTGGGTGATGATCTTGGGGCAACAATAGGAAATATAATTAATTGTAGTTATAAGTTAATGGTAGATATTAATCCTGATGCTTTACTTATATTAGGTGATACAAATTCTTGTTTATCAGCAATAAGTGCAAAGCGACTTCATATACCAATATTCCATATGGAGGCAGGTAATAGATGTTTTGATGAAAACCTACCTGAGGAGACTAACCGCAGGATTGTGGACCATATTGCAGATGTAAATCTATGCTATAGTGAACATGCTCGACGTTATTTAAATTTTGAGGGGACTGCGAGAGAGAGAACTTATGTTACAGGTTCGCCAATGGCAGAGGTTTTAAATAACAATATTGAAGATATTGAAAAATCTGATATATTATCTCGCCTAAAATTAGAAAAGAGAAAATACATACTCTTGTCAGCACACAGAGAAGAGAATATAGATACTGAAAAAAACTTTTATTCTCTGTTTAATGCAATAAATATGCTGGCTGATAAATATGATATGCCAATTTTATATTCTTGCCATCCAAGAAGTAGAAACAGACTAGAAGCAACAGGGTTTAAGCTAGACCAAAGAGTAAGATTAAATGAACCACTTGGATTTCATGATTTCAATAATTTGCAGAAAAATGCTTTTGCTGTAGTATCTGATAGTGGAACACTCCCCGAAGAGAGTTCATATTTCACCTCGATAGGACAACCATTCCCTGCTATTTGCATAAGAACATCTACTGAAAGACCAGAGGCATTAGATAAAGGTCTTTTCATTCTTGCAGGGATTGATACTAAATCTCTACTACAAGCTGTAGGAACATCAACTGAAATGCACAAAAATAGCGATCTTGGAATACCTGTACCAGACTATACGGATGAAAACGTCTCAATTAAGGTTGTGAAGTTAATTCAAAGCTATACAGGTGTTGTTAATAAAATGGTTTGGAGAAAAGATTAAAAATATGACTCTAAAATCAAATCAAACAAAGATAAAAAACTTTAAGGCTTTAATAGTGAATCATGATTCAATTATTGGAGCAAGGGGGTATACTATTTGTAGGTATGATTTAGAAAAAAGACGAATTGATAGAATTGCTAATGTAATAGATAAAAAGTACTCATTGTTATCTAAATTTTTCCTTACAAGAAGGTTCTTTAGAGCAGAAGTCACTAATTTGTATGATTTAAAAAACGGAGATCAAATTTTAATTGCTAAAAAGGGATTATTTAAGAAAAGTTCAAAATCGGATAAGTTTGAAAAGGTTTTTCATATACCAAGAGGTTCAAGACCTCTTAATTTATGTATTGATAATAAAAATGGAACAATCTATTTTGGAGAATATTTTTCTAATTTTGAAAAAAATGCTGTACACATATATTCTTCGGCAGATAATGGAGACTCGTGGAGTATTGTTTATACCTTTAAAGATGGGAATATAAACCATATTCATGGGTTGTTCTTTGATAGGTTTACTAATAATATATGGGTTGTAACAGGAGATAGAGAAAATGAGTGTATTATTGGATTAACAGAAGATGGATTTAAAACTTTTAAAGAAGTGTTTAGAGGTGGGCAAGAGTATAGAACATGCAACTTGCTTTTCTATAAAGATTATATAGTATATGTAACGGACTCGCAATATATTCAAAACGTTATAAAGAAGTTTGATAGAAAAACATTAAAGATAACTGAGTTATATAATATACATGGTAGTGGAATATATGCAGGACAAAACAATGATTTTGCTTTTTGTTCTTCTACAATAGAACCGTCAACCGTAAATTTAGATAAATATTCTCACCTTTATGTTTCTAAAGATGGGCTTAATTGGAAAGATATTGCTAGATATAAAAAAGATATTTGGCATAAATCTGCTTTCCAATTTGG
>CAZURM010000144.1:0-2466 GCA_964622945.1 uncultured Proteiniphilum sp. | reverse complement strand
CTTGTATTTGAGGTTGAGCTAGTTGAAATAGTTGAGTAGATTGTATATTATATAAATAAACTGAAAATAAAAAACAACACGTTTGCGTAACTTATTATTTCAGTCTATAAAGTTTAATTTATAGGCTCAGCAAAAATTGTTCAATAATTCCTCTTATCTGAGAATGTGTCCCGCTGAACTTATTTACCATAACTGCAAAGGCATATCTTTTATCCCCATCTAAGAGATATCCTGCATAACACTGTACGCCACTTATACTTCCACTCTTGGCAACTATCTTTCCTGTATATTTTGTGTTCATCATAAAATTTCGCAGGGTTCCCTCCTGCCCTGCTTTCGGTAGTGATCCAATAAATACATCTCTAAATCTACTGTCATTATACATATATGTTAGCAGCTCAGTAAAGAATTGTGGACTTGCTGCATTTTGTGGAGCAAGACCGCTACCATCATGCATTTTCAAGGGCAAACTATCAACTCCTCTATCTTTCCAAAACCTTTCTATAAAATCAATACCTGCATTAAGTGCATTTTCATAAATATTATTATTATCATTTCTACCAATTGTACGTATCAGATGCTCAGCATAATGGTTGTTACTCTCTACGTTTATTTCTCTTATGATCTCTTTAAGCGGTCGTGATAATTGAGTAAAAACAGACTGCCCAATTTTATAAGACGTATGTTCACGTAAAAGGCTTTGCATACCTGTAAGATAGTCTTGTCTAGCTGTTTCTACATTTCCTATTCTAAAACCCTCTTTCCTTAAGTAATCAGCTAAAGTCTCACCTAAGAGAAGGCCCGGATCAGGAATATCTCCTTTTATGCTAAATGATGACCTCCCACTCGGAATATTTCCTCTGACAGCTCTATCATATGAAAATGGAGTACCATATATATAACCATTATCGCTACCTGTATTATTCAGCGAAAGTTCGTTACGGAATGTAAGCCCTCTGATTTTAGGCTCTGTTTTTATGATAACGGGACTACTATTTCTATCTAATGTATTAAAAAACAAGCGATAGCTATTATCGAATATACTTATGCCATATGAACCAGGAGCATAATAATTGCCCAGATCGATCCAAGTCCATTCTGGTGAGACTCCTTCATAACCAAAAAGATCATCAACAATATAAATCGAATAATCTTTGTCTTTTGTGAGTGTTTTATTTAGCAATTGTACACTATTCACAAAAAAAGCAGTTGGATTTTCATTAAACATCTCTGTACCCAATGTAGGGTCGCCCGAACCAATAACTAATAATCTTGAAGGGTCATTATCATCAAGCGCAACCTCAGTTCTGTATCTGTAATTATCACCCAAAGCCTCAACTGCAGTAGCAGTAGTAATCAATTTCTGTATCGATGCAGGAGTAAGTGATTTCTCTGCATTATATGAAACAATGGTTTTACCCGCTGAAATATCTACTACTGAGATTCCAACAGAAGCATGTTTCAATAACGGATTACTTACTACTTGTTGTACTGCCGTTTGTGAAAATGTAAGGCAACTTATTAATAATAATATTGTTGTGTATAGTGTTCTCATCATAGTATTTATATTTATGAATGAATTAATTATCACAAAAATAATAAATATAAATCAATACTTTAATTGTATAACATCTACTTTATTAGATTCTTATTTTGCTCCTATAAGCCTCTTATACATATAAGGCATATTAGGAGTTTAAAGGAGTCAGGTAAGAGCGAGATAGGATCGAGATAAGACCCAATATTTTTAAATATTGCAATAATAGTTATATGAAAATTATTGAATTGTCAGAAGTCAAAAAGCCCCACATAAATTATTATGCAGGGCTTATATTCAAATATTTTTTATTCTAGTTAAAACTTATATCCAACAGTCAAGTAAGCATTTTGATTTTTGATGTTGCCATTACTAGTATTTGATATATTTACTAAACCAAAATCCCAACCTATGTCTGCAAGTATTGGACCAAATTCAGCTCCAACGCCAAGTCCCAGACCAGCATCAAAAGGTTTGTATTGAAGATCTCCACTACCGAATATTTTATCTGGTTCTAAAGATTCAATATCTCCAACACTCACTTTTCTACTTCCTCCCACGCCATAAGCAATATAAGGTCCACCGTGGAATACTACTCTAGTTCCCGGAGATACATCTACCTTGTAAGCATAATGAACCGGCAGTTGTAGATACATTAGATTAACCTTAAAACCCAAGCTATTAGAGTCATACTTATATCCCTTTGTAGTAAAATACAGCCCTGTTTGAATTGCTGAGTTATAAGAAAACTCATAATCAGCAAGCAGACCGACATTGAAACCTATTTTCACATTTTCATGATTTATTTCGCTACCATAGAAATTGGACATGTTTATGCCGCCTTTAACACCTAAACCTACCTGTGCACTTACTGCTTGGATATAACGGTTTGATTTGTGCCAGTGATATCGGTCTATGTGTGCCAGTGT
>CAZURM010000143.1:0-2494 GCA_964622945.1 uncultured Proteiniphilum sp. | reverse complement strand
CTTTTCTTTTGCAGCTAAAACGAATAAATAGTACCTAAACCTATTGCAAATGCAAAGGTCTGGGCACTTGTAAAGTTACACGGATTTGTAGTTTAATAACTAGATTTTTGTGTCTCCTAAAATCTTTTTGATCTCTAAAAGGGTACGCCTTTTCTTTGTAAAATCAATGCCAAAGGCATTGCCTATAGCATCCGTTATTTCGTTTCGGTAATTGAATAAATATATATTCTCATCCTCATGGGAACATTGAATTTTATTTAAACATTCCAAGATTTTACCAGCGGAATAAGAACCATTTGTTTTTTGTTGCATCAATCTAAGAATGGTTAGCGCTATAAAACATGTTAAGATATGCGCATTAATATGCGAGTACTCACTAACAAAAAACGGACGTGCTTCTAAATCGCTCTTTGTAATCTTAAAAGTTTCCTCAATTTCCCAAAGCCCGCGGTATGTGCTAATAATTTCATCAACAGACATGTGGAGTTCACTTGTTACAATTGAGTAATAACCATCATACTTCTCTTCTTCGGCTATTTTATCTTCATTCATGTAAAGGGCCTTGCCAGTATCTAATACTTCCCCGGTTTTCTTATCATATTCAAGATTTTTAACATAAGCAGCCGCTCCGTAAGATGTATCTTTGTTAAATTTGCCGGGATTAGCGATAAGCGCTTCCGCCTTTGCAAGCATTTCAGCCCTTTCCGACCTAGCTTTTATGTAATATTTTTTAGACCAGAATACTACTTGTTTTTCATATACCTTTCTCTTTTGAATTTTACCATTTCCCATTGTTACGTTAATGTCTCTGTAAGTTATCCTATCCTTTACTTTAAAATCGGCACCATCTTCTACAGGATTCCCATTACCATCCATGTATCCTTCCTCGTCGAGAACATATGACTTAAAGGCCTTGGTTCCACCACGAACAGAGAAACTGAATATATACCCGTTTCTTGGCTTTTCCGGTTTATCACCGGTCAAATAATAAATATTATCTCCTGTGATGATACCCATATCGGCAACTACCACAACCCGCCCGGTATCGTAATCTTTTCTGACTTTACCGATAACAGAACGGAAGGTCTCTTTGTCAAGACAGTTGCCGGGGAAGAGTTCGTAATGGAGTGGGATGCCCTCCTTATCCATGGCTAACCCCATTTGGATTATTGGTTTTTTACGGTTTTGCTTACATCTTCCACGCTTTCTGTATTCATCCGGTTTTTTAATTTCAAAATGATAATTAGTAACATCGTAATAAACTATACTGGTATCGCATTTGTACTTCATTCGCACGCTTTCATGCAGATATTGCTGGAGGTTTTCCGATATTTTATCAAAGTAAGTAAGGGCTCTATAAACATCATCTTTGGAAAAATTAAAACGCTCAAAGTAACGTCCTTTTTCCTCATAGGCCTTAAGCTTGGAACCTGGGGAAAGGAGGCGTGAAATAACGAGGAGAATCATTATTGAGTTTGCGTTGAATTCAAATCTCTCACTTCTGGACCGATTCTTTATGAATTGATCTAAGCCTAGCTCATGATAGATTTTCATAGGTACTGCATAACCGAAATTCTTTGAACCTTCGGCATTCATTGGTAAGTCCTCGTTCATGTCTATTGTTAAAGTTATTTGCCGGTTAGATTTTTCATCTAATGTCATCTGGCGAGCAACTTCTTTGAAGTGAGCAATTGGATCAGGATATTGTTTTTCTAATTCGTCGACATAACCTAACGTCTTAATATTCTTTTTCTTTGGTTTACCAGTGACTCTATCACGATAGCTTTTTTCTATATATAGATATATTCGATCATTCTTTCTTTTGGATACATTTAGATTCATTTCATATTACCTCCTTAAGTGAAAGTTACTAACTATTATACCATACTAACCCACATTAAGCTACTATTATTTGTATAAATTTCGAAAAAAATATCCCCTCAGGCCTTATACCTCAAAGGATACATGATTTCAATTATTATTTATGCTGCAAAACTACCGAAGAGGCGGTTTTCAATTCTCAGATAAAAACCTAAGATTACAATACCTTCAATTTCTTTTGTCTCTAAAGCAATTTTACGTAATCCGTCCAGTTGTTTTTGATAGAGTATCTCTTGAAAAAACAAATCACCGCATGTATAGCCGGTAATGCATAGTTCGGGTAAAACTATGATAGCGGCTTCTTCATTGTCTGCTTCCTTTATACAACGAATTATATTATTTATATTAAATTCTGTATTTCCCACCTTTAAAACCGGTGTAACAGCGGCTGTACGTATCCATTCCAATTTGGTCATCTGACTCTCCTCCTTTATTAACCTTTATTATATAACAAAAATTCAAAAGTAACACTAGGTATTGACTCGTTATAAAACTTTTTAAGGAATTCTTATCTGAAATAGTATATAATAGAGACACTATAAAGTGGAGGACTTAAAATATGAAAGAATATTATATCAGCCTTTTGGCCACCGGAAATGAAATACAGGATTTT
>CAZURM010000142.1:0-2495 GCA_964622945.1 uncultured Proteiniphilum sp. | reverse complement strand
TCTAAATACTCTTCAAAGTCGGGGTGTTTTTCAAGAATAGGGGCATCCTTAATTTTCAATTTAGAACGAATTACTTTAAAGAATTTCACCTCACTATACTCAACTTTCTCATCGGCCTTAATAGTCTGAATAGCAACCTCTATCAATCTTAATTCATCAGCTTCTGACAATTCAAGTGAAACAAGTTCCGTAAAGTAGTTTTTAAGAAACTGCTGTCCTTGCTCATTAATAGCACTTGTTAGTTTATCCAACTCTTGGTCAATATCAACTTCACCAAACGTTTTATGTTGATTGTGCAAATCTCTAATCAGTTTCACCTCACGCTTATCAATGTCACCATCGCACGCCATACACGAAAATGCGGTCTTAAGTAATAGTCTATTTAACTTAATAGTTTCCATATTTATTGTTTTAATTAAATCCAACTCTTGGTCGTTCATTTGTAATTTTACCTTCTAATTTATCTCTTTCCATTCGGTATTTCTTCAAGTCTGATAAGGATGAACTGGGTCGGGTCACCTTTATAGTTTTAAGAAGAAGATCTAAAGATATTCTATTCTTCAACTTTAATGCTTGTCGTGCTGCTTCATCACATATAAACTTAATATCAACAGAGGCATAATCTTTGGTTGCCTCAGCCAACTTATTATAACTCATTCCTAGTTCAATAGGTCTTTTCTTTAGATACATTTTAAAAATAGAAATACGAGCTTCCAAATCTGGAACAGACACATATATTTTCTTATCCAATCTGCCAGCCCTCATTATGGCGGGGTCAATAGTACTTGGCAGATTAGTCGCTCCTATAACAAATACACCATCATCCCCACAATTATTCATTTGTGCCAAAAACTCATTCACAACAGCCGAATTCATATGATGAACACCAGAGCCCTCACGATTAGGGACTAAAGCATCTAATTCATCAATGAATAATATACTTGGAGCATTTGTGCGAGCTTCATCAAAAAGATTTTTCACGTTTTCTTGCGAAGCATTCACCCATTTACTTTGTACATCAGAGGGCTTTATTTGATAGAAATTAAAACCAATTTCCTGTGCAGTTTGCTCTGCAAAAAAAGTTTTACCACACCCTGGAGGTCCATAAAGCAACATTCCATTAGGAATAGTTAAACCGTATTCAGCATAGCGCTCTTTGTTATTTAAAGCATCAATAACATCTAGTTGAATCATATCCTTTAATTCCTGCATTCCTGCAATAGCTGAAAACCCTTTTCCTGCTTTTGTTTTGCTGGGTTTTATTTTAATAGAGCTCTCTTTTGGTAGTGAAAGTTCTACTTCTAACTCTCCGTTCAGAGCTTGTGTAAATTCATTTACATTACTAAATCTATTTTCAGCATTTGGTTGCAAAGCCTTGGCTATAATATTCAATATATTGTCATCTATTTTACAATCAGAACCAACAAACTTAAGTGGCTTCTTCCTCTCTTCTATTATCACATCTTCAAGCTTTATCCTATCACTCTTGTATCGTGATATATCGATAAACCAAGGAGGTAAACCAAAAAGAAGGTGATAATACAATGCTCCCACAGAAAAAACATCACTCTGTACTGAGAAAACTTTATTAAAAGCCTCATTAGCTTGATAAAATGGATTCAACCCATCTTTCATAAACTCACTGTTGGGCTGAGATATATAACGAGCATATCCGAAATCTATAATTTTAGGAACCATTGTTTTTCCTGACAAGTCGCTCATAACATTCATATTAGTGATGTTGTTATGGATAACTGGTCTCTCTAAATTATGTAAATAGTTGAGTCCATTTAGCACACCCAAAACAATATCTTTAGCATCGTAAGGGTTAAGAGTATGTTCGCGTTTCATTTTATCTCCCAATGTCTCTCCACTTATAAAATCTAAAACTACATAAGCATATTTTTTATTCTCTAAAAGTACCTCTCCGCTATCACGATACTTCATCATGTTTGGATGATCTATCTGTTTCAATATATCAATCTCAAACACACCACTATCATTATTAAATTGCGATCGTTGCAACTTTGCATATGAAAACAGTTTTAAGAATCCGGTCTTACCAGCCAAATCCACCACTCGATAAGTCTCAGCATCTCTTCCCTTTTTCAGGAAGAAAGCAACCCTATATTTTTTGTCAATAGATTGACCTCTAGTTAGTATTGATTTATTTCTCATTTTTGTATTCCTTTAGGTGCTTGTATATAGATTGGAGTGTTGTTTCATCTGGCTTTACTTTTAGTACTGATATTTGCTCGAAGTATTTTTTGAATTGAGAACTAGACAACACGCCTTCCTCTGTAAGATGAAACAGTAAATTCTCTACAACATTATGATGGACTGGTGTGAAAATAGTGGACATGAAGGATTGAATCTCTTCAAATAAAATACGGCCTAATTTCAAATCTTTTGTTTGTATTATTTCTTCAAGTTGAATACCTAATTGATTAACTCTTTGAGTAGTCTTCTCATTACCAAGGTCTTTATTAGCCTCT
>CAZURM010000141.1:0-2556 GCA_964622945.1 uncultured Proteiniphilum sp. | reverse complement strand
ATGATAAGCAAGACTTCTTTTTATTATTTACTATCGAATCGCTCAATCTAGACTATACTCTATCCAATACTTTGAAGACAATAGAAAAGCTTACTGGACAAAAAATGGAGAGGTAGATATTTATCAGAAACTTAAAGAAGCAAGTGATAATTATTCTAATATAATGAGTCGTTGTGCGGCTTTTAATGAAACGATAATAAATGATGCGGAAAGTGCGGGAGGTAAAAAATATGCTGAGCTATGCGCTTTAGTATATCGTCATGTAATTTCTGCACATAAATTAATAACAGATGATAAAGAGAATTTAATATTTTTATCAAAAGAGAATTTCAGTAATGGTTCTATTGGAACAGTTGATTTAACTTATCCTTCTTCTCCACTTTTCCTTATTTATAATCCAGAATTACTAAAAGGAATGATGAACCCTATTTTTTATTATAGTGAAAGTGGAAAATGGACGAAGCCATTTTCTGCTCATGATGTGGGTACTTATCCAATAGCTAACGGACAAACTTATGGAACAGATATGCCAATTGAGGAATCCGGGAATATGCTTATTTTGACTGCTGCTATTGCAACTGTTGAAGACAATGCTGATTATGCAGATTTACATTGGGAAGTATTAACGACATGGACAGATTATTTGGTAGAGAAAGGCTTAGACCCCGAAAATCAGCTTAGTACTGATGATTTTTCTGGACATCTTGCTCATAATGCCAATCTTTCTATCAAAGCTATTATGGGTATTGCGAGTTATGGGAGATTAGCTGAAATGTTAGGAAAAGAAGATATTGCAGAAAAGTATATGAATATTGCTAAAGAGATGGCTGTGAAATGGGAAGAGATGGCAAATGATGGAGACCATTATCGATTAACTTTTGATAGGCCTGATACTTGGAGTCAAAAATATAATCTTGTTTGGGACAGATTGTTAGGATATGATATTTTTGATCCAAAAATTGCAGAGACTGAGGTGGCTTATTATCTAACCAAACAAAATAAATTTGGATTGCCTCTTGATAATCGCGCAACTTATACAAAAACAGATTGGATTATGTGGTCTGCAGTGTTAACGGGTAACAATGATGATTTTGAAGCTTTGTTTAATCCTGTTTATAAGTATGCTGATGAAACTGTTGCAAGGATCCCTATTAGTGACTGGCACGATACTCATACATCTGAAGTTTTGAATTTTAGAGCACGTTCAGTAGTTGGAGCTTATTTTATGAAAGTATTGGAAGAGAAACTTGAAGCAGAGAATTAAAAACAAAAATATTCTTTCAAATTTTAATTCTTCAAATCGATAAAGGGTAATGAATCAGGAGAATTTATAGACAAATCAAAAATATATTTTTACATTAAATTCCAAAATCGTTTAAATTAAACAAAATGAAACTAAGAGTTTTTTTATTAAACATTATCATTATCTTTTGTGGATCAGTTCTTGGTCAACAAAAAATTCAACAATCAAAAACCTTAGGTAATCCCGTTTTTGAAGGTTGGTATGCAGATCCTGAAGGAATAGTGTATGATGGTGAATATTGGATTTACCCTACTTATTCTACAGAATATGAAGAGCAGTTGTTTATGGATGCTTTTTCATCAAAAGATTTAGTGAAATGGACAAAACATGAAAAGGTGATTTCTAATGAGAATATAAGATGGCTATGGCGAGCCCTTTGGGCACCTGCTGTGCTGAAAGCAAATGAAACATATTATTTGTTTTTTGGAGGTAATGATATTCAAAGCAATGATGATATAGGCGGTATTGGAGTGGCTACTGCCGATAATCCGGCGGGACCTTTTAAAGATGCATTGGACAAGCCTCTTATTGATACTATTGTGAATGGTGCTCAACCTATTGATCAATTTGTATTTAAGGATGATGATGGAGAATACTACATGTACTATGGGGGTTGGGGACATTGTAATATGGTGAGAATGGGTCCCGACTTGCTGAGCATTGTTCCGTTTGAAGATGGTGAAACATTCAAGGAGATAACTCCCGAAAATTATGTTGAAGGACCATTTATGTTGAAAAGAAAAGACAAGTATTACTTTATGTGGTCTGAAGGTGATTGGGGTGGCCCTAACTATAGTGTAGCATATGCTATTTCGGATTCTCCATTTGGACCTTTTGAGCGTGAGGGGAAAGTTTTACAGCAGGATTCCAATATTGCTACGGGTGCTGGTCATCATTCTGTTATGAGAGGCCCGGGCGAGGATGAGTGGTACATAGTATACCACCGAAGGCCATTGGGTGAAACACATCACAATCATCGCGTTACATGTATTGATCGTATGTATTTTGATAAAGATGGATATATACTTCCTGTGAAAATGACATTTAAGGGAGTGGAAAAAAATAGTTGGGATAAGTGTGAATAGATCAAGATTTATATAAAATACTATAGAGCAGCAGGAAGCGTAAGTTGTTGATGTGAAAAGATATACATAATAAAAAGTGGTTGTTTTTATATCCTCCCCCCCCCCTTCGATTCGGAAAAAGGACTAGACTATTTTTTTATAAATAAATAAAATATATTATAAATGAAA
>CAZURM010000140.1:0-2560 GCA_964622945.1 uncultured Proteiniphilum sp. | reverse complement strand
GATTTCAAGTTATAAGCAAACAGAAAATCATAATCAGGAATTTGAACATCAAAAAAATCATTCAAGAGGTCTTGTATCTTACTATAATTTTGTTTATCTAGTTTTGAAAGACCTCTATTATAAAAAGGATTATCTACTTTAGTTAGATGTCCTTTAAAAAACAAAGTGTTTGTCCCCGAAGTTAAATTTTCATTTTCATCCTCATTCCCTTGGTTATAATACAACTCAACATCCTTTATAATTAATTCACGTTGTGTTAACTCCTTATTAATAATAAACTCACCAATTTCTGACCAAAAAGGCTTAATTACAGATGAATATATTTTATCATCATCCGATTCAAGATAAAACTCAATTTCCTTGAAGCGATCCGTAGTATCTATCACATAAGGATCTAGCCAATCTTTCTCAGCTGACTTTAAAAGGTGCTTCAGCTTCACACAGTCACCTTTCGAGTTTTTAAATAGTCTAAATTCAGTCAAACGTTCTCTTCGTCTGCCCTCTTCAATGATGTCACGTATTGTAATGAAGACCTCTTTTTTATCTTCCGAAGTTAGCAGCTCAGCTTTTCCATTACTAATTATTTCAATAACTTTTGGCCAGCTTCTAAGTTGACCATTTGTATTTAAATAAGACCCATAATTGCGCACAAAACTATAATCATCTAAATCAACAATACTCGTCTTTAGCCCCATTATTCTTAAAGGTACGTTTATAGCACTCAAATTGTTATGGAGAATTAAGTACCCTTGTTCTTGAATATCACTAATTTCATTATCTGAAAGCAATTTACCATCAGTAAATTCAAATAGCTTTAATGCCTTTAGATTATTCTTGAAATGCTCACTTTGCACCTTTGCTTTATCAAAACAATCTAACTCTTCAAAAATTAAACCTATTCTAGTAGTGTCCTTTTCAATCCATCTATTTAAATGTTTATGTATCTCTTTATTTCGGAGTAGAATAAAAATATCAAATGCTAAAGTATTTAATTTTTCATGGGCTTTCTCACGTATTATATCAGAATCATTGCGTCCCCAATAAAACCAATTAAAACGCTTCATGTTAAAAATTTCAGGTGACACCTCAACTTTTGTTTCTTTTATTCTTACTTGTAAATGAGTTAACTTAAAATCTTCATCAAAAATCCTATCTCTGATAGGTGCAATCTTTCTCAAGACTTTAGTAATTTCATCTATAAAAGGTTCTTTCACCCATTGTCGTTCATTAATTTGGCTTTCACTCGAAGTTAGCAGAGCTGCATATAAATCTAAAAACTTTCTCCTTTCTCCTCTATCATAAAGACTTCTCAACTCATGTTCCAATCTTTTAGCAATAGTTCTCAGCAAACGTTCATTAATACCGTCCTCAGCCTTTGTTCCTTTATGTAAAAAAGTTCTAGAGCTTGCTTTATAGAAAGCATTTGAGTGCAAAACAAAATTGAAATTATGAACCTCTTCACTTAATGGAAAGTATAGATAAAAGTTAGGAGCCCCTTTAAAGTAATCATCAATTTCATCATACCCTCTAAAACCAAATAATACTTCAATATCATCCTCTTTATCAAATTTATTTTTTTGATCACTGTTTAATTTACTAATGTCTCTAACCCCAAATCTTACATACAAATAATCATCTGTATCGCTTTCCTTAGTTATTTTAAAAAAGTGATATTGTAAATCCGGCTTGTGGATTGCTTCGTCTTTATTTAGTTGGACAGTTGAGAGAGTTTTATTGCTTCTTTTCTCCGCTGCAGCTATTTCTTGAAGAATTGCAAGAGAGAATCGTACTCCTTCTCTTAAATTTTTATCTGCTAAATCATTTTCTTTACCAGCACCTAACTTTATGAAAAATAATGAACCTTCCTTATAAGTATCAATATCTAAATATTCACTATAATCTGCTACCCATCTATGAAGGGTTTTTATTTCTGATTCAGAAAAAACAGGGCTCTTTGCAAGACTTCCATCCGACAAGTAAATACGTTCATTCACTATATTATTTTCAGGTAATGCAGGAAAACAGGTGATTAATATTTTAAAAAGCCAAGGATTTAAATCAGCAATTTCAAAACCATCTTCGTTAGCTATAAAGTTAATATCTGTTGGTTTAGGTTGTATGTTGTTTTTTGCCAACTTACTTATCTCTCCATTTTTCCAACTAAACAGAATTGGTCCAGAAGGCTCTGAGCTGAGCAACTCATCCAATCCGTTTTCTTTACCCACCAACCGATGTGCCAACTTAAAACCAATACCAAATTTACCAATATTATCACTGTCAGGTGTTTTTGTTGATGAACCAACATTTAGAATAGAGCGAACACTATCAAAATTGAACATTTCACCATTGTTGGCAATTAAAACATAGTAGTTATCATCAACAGGATCCTTATCCCATGCCATAGTGAAATGACTAGCTCCAGCATCAACAGCATTTTGCAAAAACTCATAAACAGCTTGGCCATCTTTAGCCATATCTAAAAAGCTTTCCAAAAAATTCCCAATACCTTGTTCAGCTTTTCCATAGCCTTCTTTGTCACCATGATAAACATCAAACCATC
>CAZURM010000139.1:0-2589 GCA_964622945.1 uncultured Proteiniphilum sp. | reverse complement strand
ACATTTTATTACAAAACAATTTAATTTGTTTCCCTGTTAAAATATTTAATAAAACATTATTGAAATATGAAGAAAGTGTTGATTGCATACCGTATGAAGCCTGAAGGGTTAGTAGTATTAAATGAAAAATATGAAGTTACTCTTCCAAAAGACAAATCTTATTTCACAAAAGAAGATGTTTTAGAATTGATCCCTGAATATGAGGTGTTTGTTCCAAATTTTAGTTTTTATACTGACAAAGAAATTATGGATAGAGGAGCTAAGCTCGAATTAATCTCTAATTACGGTGTAGGGTTTAATAATATTGATGTGGCATATGCTACCCAAAAAGGTATTGTGGTAACAAACATTCCTAATAGTACTAGAGAGCCAACCGCTGAATTTGCTTTTGCACTACTTCTCGGTGCTGCGCGTCGGATAGGGTACTATGATCGAAAGCTACGTTCTCCGAAGGGGGTTAGTTGGGGTCTTTATGATGAAAGTGGACTTTCGGTCTTTGGCAAAACACTTGGAATTATTGGAATGGGGCGAATAGGACAATCTCTTGCACGTCGTGCTGTTGCCTCTGGAATGCAAATTATTTATAATAACAGAAACCGACTGTCTGAGGATATAGAAAAACTTTATGGTGCAAGTTATGTTTCTAAAAATGAGTTGTTAGAAACAGCTGATTTTATATCTATTAATGCTCCTTCAACACCTGAAACCTATCATATGATTAGTGAAAAAGAGTTTAATATGATGAAACCTACTGCAATATTTATTAATACTGCTCGTGGTGATTTGGTTGATGAGGCAGCAATGGCTATAGCTTTAAAAGAAAATAAAATATGGGCTGCAGGACTCGATGTTTATGAAAACGAACCACACATACTACCTGAACTGTTGAAACTTGACAATGTATTGTTGGCTCCGCATGCAGGAACAAAAACCATTGAAGATAGAATAGCCATGTCGGTAGAGATGGCAAAAAATATTGTGGGCTTCTATGAAGGAACTTACTCTGTCTCTCGGGTTAATTGAAAATTGAATGAAATCTGTTGTTTCAATACAACAAAAACAGTGTCAGAAAATATATGTAAAATATTTTCGTTCAGATGAAAAATATAAATACACATAAATTAAATAACGGACTACGAATTATTCACCGTCAGTTTCCATCAGAAATATCATATTGTGGTGTTGTGATAAATACTGGCACTCGTGATGAGTATGCTGCTGAGTTTGGAATGGCTCATTTCGTAGAACACATGTTGTTTAAAGGAACTAAACACCGCAAAGCTCATCATATTATGAGTAGGATGGAAAATGTTGGTGGCGACTTAAACGCCTACACTACTAAGGAAGAGACATTTATTTATGCTACATTTCTACAGGAGCATTTTATACGTGCTATAGAACTGCTAAGTGACATTATTTTTAATTCGAAATTTTCTGAATATCAGATTAATAAGGAGCGTGAGGTTATACTTGATGAAATTCATTCGTATGATGATTCGCCTGCTGATTTGATATATGATGATTTTGAAAACCTTATGTACGAAAAACATGAAATTGGGCATTATATTTTAGGTGAACCCGCTACCATTAATAAGTTCAATACTGACAATATACGAAAGTTTGTAAACCGTCAATATCAACTTAATGAAATGGTTTTATTCTCTTTTGGTAAAACACCCTTTGCTAAAGTTGTTCACCAAGCAGAAAAGTATTTTAATACTGTAACAGGAGAAGTTGATATTAAAAATGGCAACATCAAAAAACGAAAAACCCCTGGTAAACTAATTCCAATATCAAAGGTGCTTCATAAAAATACTTCTCAGTCGCATGTAGTTCTTGGATGGAACGCTATAAATATGCATCATCCAAAAAAACATGTTTTGTATCTACTAAACAATATTCTTGGTGGAGGAAGTATGAATAGCAGATTAAACAGTTCTTTGAGGGAGAGAAACGGACTAGTTTACAACGTAGAATCTAACCATACTCTCTATACAGATACAGGATTTTTGTCAATATATTATGCCTGTGATCCTAAACAGAGAGAGAAATGTAAAAAATTGATACAGAAGGAACTGAAAAAAATTATGGAAAAAGAACTTACTCCCATGCAATTATCTGTAGCTAAACGTCAGATGATGGGGCAGTTAGGTATTGCAGCTGAGATTAATGAAAATAGTGCACTCACTATGGCGAAGAGCTATTTGCATTTTAATCGATACTCATCGTTAGATGCTCTTTTTTCTAAAATAAATGAAATAACCTCTGCTGATATATTAGAGATGGCAAATGATATATTTAATTCTCCTGAATTTGAATTAATATATATTTAATTCATTATTCTTATCACAATCTATTTCTACATTAACAGGCTTTATTAATTACTTCGAACATTATAACTTGTTAAGCGTTTTATAAATGTTTTAGAAGACTATATTTTCAAATAAACAAACTAACTAAATTAACTAAAAATTTTAATTATGAAGAAAATCAGAATGATTCTGGTACTTACAATGTTTGCTGTGGTAACAGCAGTGTGTATTTCGGTCTGATAGTGCCACTCTTTTCGGTCAAACCGTGCCACTATAA
>CAZURM010000138.1:0-2796 GCA_964622945.1 uncultured Proteiniphilum sp. | reverse complement strand
GGACCCCATCCTTAAAAGGGATGTGCTCTACCTGCTGAGCTAGCGAATCGACCTATTGCTTTCTTTCAAAAGCGAGTGCAAAGGTAAAATCTTTATTTTAATTTCACAACATTTTTAACAATTAAATCGGATTTTTCAATTAAGAATTATTACTCTTCTAATAATTAGAATGATACAAACTAATTAAATATATTTATCTAATAATGCAGATTAATATCTGTAATGTTCAGGTTTATATGGTCCATCAACTGCCACACCTATATAGTCAGCTTGACTCGTAGTTAAAGTGGTTAATTTTACACCTAACTGATCAAGATGCAGTCTTGCAACTTCTTCATCAAGATGTTTTGGGAGACGAAAAACACCTATTTCATAATCATTCTCCCAAAGATCTATTTGTGCCAGAACTTGGTTGGAAAATGAATTGCTCATAACAAAGGATGGATGTCCTGTAGCACAGCCTAGATTTACTAATCGACCTTCTGCAAGTAGAAATATTGAATTACCATTGGGAAAAGTATATTTGTCGACCTGAGGTTTAATATTTAGATGTTGTATATCAGGAAAACAAACCAAAGCATTTACCTGAATCTCATTGTCAAAATGACCAATATTACATACAATAGACTGATCTTTCATATGTTGCATATGTTCAATAGTAACTACGTCTCGATTACCTGTGGTCGTTACAAAAATATTGCCTTCTTTCACAGCTTCTTCCATAGTGGTTACTTCAAATCCTTCCATTGCAGCTTGTAATGCACATATTGGGTCAATTTCGGTAACAATTACTCTTGCCCCATAAGAACGCATAGATTTGGCACATCCTTTACCAACATCACCATAACCCAGAACTACCACCACCTTACCGGCTATCATAACATCTGTAGCTCTTTTAATACCATCCGCAAGAGATTCTCGGCAACCATAAATATTGTCAAATTTTGATTTTGTTACTGAATCATTAACGTTGATTGCAGGAACAAGAAGTTCTCCTTTATCCATCATCTGATAAAGACGATGAACGCCAGTTGTAGTTTCTTCAGAAATACCTTTCATTTCTTCAACTGTACGGTGCCAACGTTTATCATCTTCATTTAAAATTCTCTTTATAGTGTCAAAAATAATCTGTTCTTCCCGATTACTTCCTTTTCTTTCTATTAAGGAAAAATTATTTTCTGCATGATATCCCAAGTGTACTAAAAGAGAGGCATCACCTCCATCATCAACTATTAAATTTGAACCTTTGCCATCAGGAAATCTTAAAGCCATTTCTGTACACCACCAATACTCTTCAAGAGTTTCTCCCTTCCATGCAAACACTGGAACTCCTGATGCCGCAATAGCTGCAGCTGCATGATCCTGAGTAGAAAATATATTACAGCTTGCCCAACGAACATCAGCTCCCAACTCTACTAGTGTTTCAATAAGTACAGCTGTTTGTATTGTCATGTGTAGCGAACCCGTAATACGTGCACCCTTTAATGGTTTATCCAAAGCATATTTTTTCCGTATTGCCATCAAGCCTGGCATTTCATGTTCAGCAATATCTATTTCTTTGCGTCCAAAATCAGCAAGTGTAATATCGGCAATTTTATAAGGAAGGTCGGAAGAGAAATTTTTATTCATATTATTATTTGATTTATCTATTTTTAAGTATGCAAAGTTACAAAAATTATAGATTGTTCCTATCTTTGATTTTAAAGGTAGTTATTGAAAGAGTAAGACTTAATAAAAATTATAAAACAATTAAGGACAATGAGGAAAATATATCTACTACTTATCTTCAGTACACTCTTTTTAAATATGTGTGCTCAGGATAATCTACAAAATAAACAAGAAACTCAAATAAATCATGCTCTAACAATGAAATTTAATAAGCTAACGCCAGAAGAAGAAAGAGTTATAATTCATAAAGGTACTGAAATACCATATACCGGAGATTTACTCAATAATAATAAAAAAGGAACTTATATTTGTAAAAGATGTGATACTCCACTTTACAGATCAGAGGATAAATTCGATAGTCATTGTGGATGGCCTTCTTTTGATGACGAAATAGAGGGGGCTGTAAAAAGATTGATGGATGCTGATGGTAGACGTACTGAAATTATTTGTAATACATGTGGTGCACATTTAGGACATGTTTTTTTAGGTGAAGGATTTACCTCTAAACAAACACGACATTGCGTAAACTCTATTTCTATGAAGTTTGTGCCTACAGGTCAGGAAAGTAATATAACTGCATATTTTGCCTCTGGATGTTTTTGGGGAACAGAATATTTCTTTATGAATGCTCCCGGAGTTAAGGAAACTAATGTAGGATTTATGGGAGGATATGTTGACAATCCTACTTATGAACAAGTATCTCAAAAAAACACAGGTCATCTGGAGACAATAGAAGTAATTTTTGACCCTACAATTACAAGCTACGAAGAAATGATTAAATTGTTTTTTGAAACGCATGATTTCACTCAAACAAACGGTCAAGGACCTGACATTGGCCCTCAATATCTATCCTGTATTTTCTATTCAAATGCTATAGAAAAAGTAATTGCTGAAAAGTATATTAATCTGCTAATCACAACAAAAGGATATAAGGTAGCTACTATGCTAAAACCAGCTTCATCATTCTGGATAGCAGAAAATTATCATCAAGAATATTATAAAAATATGGGAGGTACACCTTACTGTCACGTATACACTAAAATTTTTTGACTACAACACAATAAGATAGCTACTACAAAGTATTCTCATCTATAAAATTTCTCAATTAGCTTAACCTTCACACATAAA
>CAZURM010000137.1:0-2801 GCA_964622945.1 uncultured Proteiniphilum sp. | reverse complement strand
AGTAAACTACAATATAAATAATAGAATTAAAGCAATATTGCTACCTAAATAAACACTTGTAAAATTTTTAAACAATGAAAAAAGGAAAATACTTATTACTATTCTTACTAATAACTGGATTTTTCATCTCCTGTAGTAGCGACGATGATCCAATAATAGAGGAGTACGAGGCTGAAATACTTACATTTGGCTTTTATGAAGAGGACAACTCTGGTATTATTTTTCAAGATTACATAGTAGAAACAATTACTGGAACTACTATAAATTTATCACTACCTGAGGAAGTTGATAAATCAAATCTTATAGCACGCTTTACTACAACTGAAAATGATGTAGTGAAAGTAGATGAAACAGTTCAACAAAGTGGTGTTACTCCAAATGATTTTTCAGCTCCTGTTGATTATATTGTATCTGAAGGCACTGAAAATGTAAAATACACAGTTACTGTAGGTGTTGCACCCGCATTTGTATGGAGTGCTTTACCTCCTTTTGCTACCGACACAGCAAGAGCTGTAACTATGAAAGTGAATCCTGTAAATGGTAATCCCTACTTTTTGTATCAACAAGATCGTGAAGAAACGGATGACCGAGGAGCTGCTCTTTTAACTTTCAAGGATGGATCGTGGGATGATTTAGGCCAAGCTTCGGAAGGAAGAATTGGTAGCTACATGGATATTACTTTTAACTCAAAGGGTACTCCCTACGTTTCATATCAAGATTATACGAATGACAATAGAGAGACCACTGTAAACAAATATAGTAACTCATCATGGAGTTTAGTGGGCGATAAAGGATTTACGGATGGTAGGCTTTCTCATCATTCTCTAGCTTTTGTAAACGATGATAAGTTATTATTAGCAGGTACTTATGACAGAGGAGACGCTTTAGTTAGAAGAGAACTTTCGGTAAACTTTTTTGAGAATAATGCTTGGACATTAAATACTACAGTTACAGGAAGGCCTTCTGATCTTATAGGATATCTTATTAAAACAGTAAAAATGGGAGATGCTGTATATGTAGGTTCATACGATGCAGTATCACCAAATAGTGCATCTGTACATAAATATTCAAACAATTCATGGGAAACTGTTATTGATAAATGGACAGATTCTAATGCAACAGGTATCTCACTTAGAGCTTTTGATATAGCAGTTGACAAAGATGAAAATGTGTATGTTGCAATGTCAGAGAATAGCACAGGTGAAGAAAAGCTTAGAGTAATTAAATATAACTCTTCAAGCAAAGAAATTGAAGATGTGGGCAATCCAATAGTCGCTGCAATAGGTAGTTCTACAAGATTTGACTTGGCTGTATCTCCATTTGGTGTACCCTATGTATTATTCAGGAATGAAACCAATTTCCCAACTGTGGTTAACATCGATAAAAACACACTAGACTGGACAGCTCCAAAAGTAATTGAATCAGCAGAAGTTAACGATTTGTCAATAGACTTTGCACCCAACGGCGTTGCATATTTATCTTATTTAAAAGATAAGATTATAGTAGCACACAAATATGCTCCTCCAGGTGAATAAGAATAATAACAATTTATTTACTCACACAGTATAAAAAAAGTAGGCAAATGCCTACTTTTTTTGCTTTTGTCTCGGTGAAACCCACCCATAATCAATATAGTGATATTCAAACTCGTCATCTTTTACATCTATTCTAATAAACCCCTCTTCAATATCATGTTGCTTTCCAAGCCACCATTTGCCCGATACAGATGGAGCTGAAATGAACATCGTTTTATTTAAAACATTCAGTGCTTCAAAATAATGTATGTGTCCTTGTAGTACCAATTTCAGATTCTTGTTTTTAAATAGCTTCAACACATCATTCGCATTCTCAGTAGCTAATCTGTTCGTGTTAGCCTTTGTACCTCCGCCATAATATTGAGAAAGAGTTGTTATTAAGGGTACGTGAGCCATAAGAACAATTGGAGTTGAATCTGGCACACACTCTATGTCATTTTTCAACCACTGCATTTGGATAGAATCAACTTTACCAATGTATTTTCTATCGTTCACCTCCATATTGTCTAATGTAATAAAATGCCAACCTTTGTGGTCGAATGAGTAATATCTTTCTCCAAAATACTCTTCATAATATCTCTTCCCAAAAAGAGGGTGTTCCTCATCAACACTTCTATTATACAATGCAAAGTGCTCATGGTTACCTATGGCATAATATATAGGAGCTTCTAATCGCTCTACTTCTTTGAGAAATGATTTAGACAATTCTTCGGCTTCTTGCGTTGTTTGGCGCATTACGTCATAAATGATGTCGCCTCCAACTAAAACTAAATCTGGCTCCATCGAGTTTATTGTGTCAATCACCATGTTAAATGCAGTTGGAGCATCATTTTTATCATGATAATGGATGTCTGACATAAAGATAAAAGTAAAATCACTACTCTGAGAAAACAGAATATTGAAACTTAGTAGTGATAAAATCAGAAGAGAATATGTTTTTTTCATTTTGTCGGTTTATTAAGTTCTCTTTTAATAGAATTCTATTACATTATATTGTTTGAAATAAGCAACAAATGCGTAGTTTTATATAGTGTAAAGATAAATAAAAATGATACACCCTTATATAGCTATTAAAAAAACAAATCGCTTATGTACTACCCATTCACTGTATGTCTAACGACAAAGGATAAAAACTTTGGCAACTTTCATCCTTTGTCTCTAAAGTGAAAATTGAGCTCTTTTACGAGATCCCACCTAATTGAATAGAATATTACTCCCTAGCAATCCACCCATAATCCACATATTCCCAACTGAAGTTGTTGTCTC
>CAZURM010000136.1:0-2804 GCA_964622945.1 uncultured Proteiniphilum sp. | reverse complement strand
AATAAATTCGGAGGAATTTGTTGAAGACTAATAAAAGGCAACCAAACAACAAAAACTTATAAAAGAAATGAGAAAAACTAAACCTAAAAAAAGACAGGTTCTCCCAGATCCTGTTTATGGTGATATAAGGGTAACAAAGTTTGTTAACCACCTTATGTATGACGGAAAGAAAAGTCTATCGTACGACATTTTTTATTCTGCATTGGACACAGTTAAGGCAAAATTGGCCAACGATGAGAAGTCAGCTCTCGAGATTTGGAAAGCTGCTCTTGATAATATAACACCCCAGGTGGAAGTGAAATCACGCCGTGTTGGCGGAGCTACGTTTCAGGTTCCCACAGAAATTAGACAGGACAGAAAAGAGTCCGTTTCAATGAAAAACCTTATTTTGTATGCACGCAGAAGAGGTGGAAAAACTATGGCTGATAAATTGGCTGCCGAAATAATGGACGCTTATAACAGTCAAGGGGGTGCTTTCAAACGTAAAGAAGACATTCATAGAATGGCAGAGGCTAACCGAGCTTTTGCTCATTTTAGATTTTAATATTGGAAGAAGGTAAAAAAGATGGCTAAGGGTTCAAAAGATACATTAATATATACACGCAACATTGGTATAATGGCGCACATTGATGCCGGGAAAACTACTACGTCTGAGCGTATCTTGTTTTATACTGGATTGACGCACAAGATTGGAGAAGTACACGACGGTGCTGCCACGATGGACTGGATGGAGCAAGAGCAGGAACGTGGAATCACCATTACTTCAGCAGCTACCACTGCAAACTGGAAATATAATGATAATACATATAAAATAAATTTAATTGACACTCCGGGGCACGTGGACTTTACAGTTGAGGTTGAACGTTCGCTTCGCGTGCTTGATGGTGCAGTTGCAACGTTTTGTGCTGTAGGAGGTGTTGAACCACAGTCTGAAACCGTGTGGCGACAAGCAGATAAATATAAAGTTCCTAGAGTGGGTTATATCAATAAGATGGACCGCTCAGGAGCTAATTTCTTTGATGTGGTTCGTCAAGTCAGGGAAATGTTGGGCTCAAAAGCAATGCCTATTCAGCTCCCTATCGGAGCTGAAGAAAACTTTAAAGGAGTGATTGATTTGGTTGCAATGAAAGCTCTTTATTGGCATGATGAAACAATGGGTGCAGATTATGATGTGATGGATATTCCCTCAGATCTTCAAGACGAAGCTGAAGAATGGAGGGAAAAGATGCTAGAGACTATTGCTGAATTTGATGATTCGCTGATGGAGAAGTTTTTTGATGATCCTTCATCAATTACTGTTGAAGAAATCAAGAAAGCAATCAGAAAGGGAACCATCGCAATGGAAATTAACCCAATAATATGTGGTTCATCATTCAAGAATAAAGGTGTTCAGACACTGCTTGATGCGGTTTGTGCATATTTACCTAATCCTCTAGATAATGGATCTATTACGGGTACAGATCCCAATAATTCATCTATAGAGTTGGTTCGTCATGCTGATCCTGAGGAACCACTTAGTGCCCTTGCATTCAAGATTGCGACTGACCCATATGTGGGACGTCTTTGTTTTTTTCGTGTTTATTCGGGTGAACTTGAGGCGGGTTCTTATGTATATAATCCTCGCTCTGGTAAAAGAGAACGTATTTCACGCCTTTTCCAGATGCATTCTAGTAAACAGAATCCAAAAGAATTTATTGGTACTGGTGATATAGGTGCAGGTGTTGGTTTTAAGGATATACGTACAGGTGATACCTTGTGTGACGAGAAACATCCTATAGTTCTGGAGGCTATGGATTTTCCAGATCCTGTTATTGGAATCGCAGTAGAGCCAAAGACTCAGAAAGATTTGGATAAATTATCTAATGGTCTAGCTAAGTTGTCTGAGGAGGATCCAACATTTACTGTTAAGACGGATGAAGATTCGGGACAAACAGTGATTTCAGGTATGGGTGAACTCCATCTTGAGATTATTATTGAAAGGCTAAGACGAGAGTTTAAAGTTGAAGCTAATCAGGGACGTCCTCAGGTTACTTATAAAGAGGCAATCACTAAACCTGTTGAGCTGCGTGAGACTTATAAGAAACAGACAGGGGGACGTGGTAAATTTGCGGATATGATTGTTCGTGTTGAACCTGCTGATACTGACTTTGAAGGTACCCTTCAGTTTGTCGACCAAGTTAAAGGCGGTAATATTCCTAAAGAATATATACCATCAATTCAGAAGGGTTTTGATAGAGCAATGAAAAATGGTGTACTCGCAGGTTATGCAATGGATAAACTGAAAGTGACAGTAATTGATGGTTCGTATCATGCTGTAGATTCTGACCAACTGTCGTTTGAGGTTTGTGCTATGCAAGCATATAAGAGTGCAGTGGAAAAAGCGGGACCTATTTTGCTTGAACCTATAATGAAGGTTGAGGTGGTTACGCCGGAAGAAAGTATGGGAGATGTTATATCTGACCTTAATAAAAGACGTGGACAAATTGAGGGTATGGAATCTAACCGTTCGGGCGCGCGTGTTGTAAAAGCAAAAACTCCGCTTGCTGAAATGTTTGGTTATGTTACAGCATTACGTACAATTACTTCGGGACGTGCTACATCAACAATGTCATTTTCTCATTTTGAGCCTGTTTCGGCATCAATAGCAATGGATGTATTATCGGAAGTGGGCGGTCGCGTAGATTTGATTAAATAATAAAAAATATATGAGCCAAAAAATCAGAATTAAACTGAAATCTTACGATTATAGTCTTGTTGATAAATCAGCAGAGAAAATCGTAAAAACCGTAAAAGCTACGGGTGCA
>CAZURM010000135.1:0-2812 GCA_964622945.1 uncultured Proteiniphilum sp. | reverse complement strand
GCATGTGTCACCACTTTGTCGAAAAAGTTATTCTTGGTCCACTCTTTCATATCAGCAGGCACAAAGTCCGCCAATTGTGTCCGATGGTAAATGCTCCATCTATCTTTGTTGTAATATTGTAAATAGAGCTCTGCCAACATTGAGTTGATTACCGATTGCTCCACCACATCATTAGTAGTCGCCAACATCTGTTTCAGGTTGTGAAACATAAGCGTATCATTCTCGGCATCAATAGCAAGGTCGTATTTACCTTGATGGATGAGCGATTTTATCACCTGCGGACTATTCTTATCGGTAATCGCTTGTTTCAATATTGTATTCACAATCTCAGAGGCAGATTTTGGTAGCGACTTCTTCTCCATTTCCTCTACCTGTTGCCAAAGATTATTGTAATCCTTGTTATCCATAGTATTTTTGTTTTGTGCCTGATGCGTCATGGCTATCAGTAAGGTAAATATAATGAGCAGTGTCTTTTTCATAATTCTCTATTTTCGTTTCTTCTTTGTTTGCTGTAATTGCAATATTGTATGTGTTAAGCTATTGATTAAAACAATGAACTGGTGGTGAATGTTTATGCATTAGTAGTATTGATTGAATAAAAGACGAAACGTTTAGTTTGAATCGGATAAATTACTATTAATCCAGTGCTTCTAACTACAAAGAACATAGAGAAAGCACTAAGAGCAGAGAGATTTTATTTATATCAACATTGAATTACGCAGAAATAGATAACTTATAACTAAAGCAAATCCAAGGGGTTCTTTATTGAAGGAAGGCTATAATTTTGTATAAGAAGTTTCTGCACAAACTCTATAAGTAGGTTTTCAATTTTCATATTATTTATTTGATAGTTGCTTTTACAAAAACAATACGTTCTATTCCATTTAAAAATCGAAAAACAATTGGTCATTTGAAATAGTATTTAGATATTTGTCTAAATAACAATATGAATTCTCTATTTAAAGCTCTTAATGATGAAGCTCGCAGACATATTGTTGAGTTACTTAAACAGAAAAATATGAATGTTGGAGAAATTGCGGAACAATTCAATATAACCAAACCAAGTATTCAAAAAAGCTTTAACAGAGTATATGATATTGAAATATCAAGAAGCATTAATGCATTTTGCTTCATCTGATTTGATTACTAGAGGGCTAGGTAGAGACATCTGTGGTTTTTTAGGAGGTGCAATTGGTGGGACTCTTGGTTTTTTTGGTGGTGGAGTTAACAGTCTTTGGGGAGCAGCCTATGGCGGTATATTAGCTGTAGCAATTTATGATGGATTTGATCCCGTAGAATTTTCAAATATGGTATCTTCCGATCCTAGAACCTATTGTAATTAAAAACAAGAATAAATATGAATCGAACATTTATAAAAAGAGGGTTATTGGCTTTTTCTATAACATCGGCCATTTGGATTATAGTTTCCTTAACAGGATTTGTAAGTGTTCGCATGGCTCTTCTTCTGGGGCTTACGAACTCGGTGATTGTCGGAATATCGGAATATCGGAAAAACAAAAAAGGAGACGATTAATTATTCGTAATTGAGTAGTTCGGGGGATTACTCCCACGCCCTCTCACACCAACGTGCATGCTCTCGCACACAGTCGTTTCCTTTAATGGTTTAACCCTTGTGTAATGTTGATAAATAATTTCAACTTGTTTTCGATAAAGTCGATGATGAATTCCAACACCCTCTCTCCTGCCTTTTGGCTGCGTACGTAGGTGTTGCAATCATCGGCATATCAGACAAATTTGTGTCGCCTGCATTCCAACTTTTTGTCCAATTCGTCTAAGATGATGTTTGATAATAGGGGTGAGAGCAGCCTCAAAAGCTTTGAGCAGCCCTTATTATAAATGGAATATATGGACAAACCTTATTTTAATTTCGATATAAGTATAATTAGTTTATTTCCAATCAAGAACAAGCATACAACATAGATTAAAGAAAAACTAAAATAAAGAAGCCCAACCAACAGTATAAGTTGGCTATATAATAACACAGCAAAATTAAATTACATTGAAAACTTTAAAAAGGATTTTATTAGCATTATTCATTATTTTCTTTCTAATTGCTGTGGCAATTAGCCTAACAGATCATTTTGTTGTTGGAAAAGAAATAGCGCTAATAAGGATACTATCATATGGTTTGATAGCCTCAGCAGTATTTACAGGAATACTTGCATTGAATATAGTTAAACTTAAACCAAGATTTGTTTACTTAGAGTCTGATACTTTGGAGACACCAAAACTTACCTACAAACACAAAACAACTATCCCCATCAAACAAGCCCCCTTGTCGATTAAGCAACTAAAACAAGAGATAGAAACAAGATGGATACTTACACACTTTGATGAAAACAGAGGCATCATTAAATTTCGCACTAAAATAAAACTAAGCTCGTGGGGAGTAGGCACTGTTCTGAAAGTTGATACAGCGAACAGACAAATAGAAGCAATAAGCTATCCAATGATGGCAACCTACAATCATAAAAGAAATAGAATAGCAGAAGATGTAAATCAAACAATTGAAACAATTATACACAACCTATAAAAAAGAGGTAATTAATGCGTATTTTTAGCCGTATCTGTTTTCACTATTTTAGAAGGCGACTCAATTAAGCTTTACTTTCCTCGCCTTTTCAATCTCTATACTTCCGTTGGAGTCAGAAAAAGATTAGAAGGCAGAAATCGAGATACTTACGCTAGTGCATTGTTTAGAGACGCAACTAATCGCGCCTCTACAAATACATAAATAATTAACCATTCAGCCTATCAAACATCCAATCAATCCTCTCAACCACCACCTTCA
>CAZURM010000134.1:0-2818 GCA_964622945.1 uncultured Proteiniphilum sp. | reverse complement strand
GTAAGCGTCAAAAGGGACATCACCTAGCAATAAGGTCAGATCAGTAATACAATCATATTAAACAGTTTAATAAATTGAAAAAGTTGAGAAAGTAGGCCAACTTTTTCAACGAATTGAGGTGATTGTATGGATAGCGCAAATGTAACAAAGAACTATAGAATGTCGCAATGGATGGAAATTATTAAAAGACGACAATCCAGTGGTAAAACAGTAGAGGTTTTTTGCGAAGAAGAAAGAATAAGCAAGAATTCATATTATTACTGGCAGCGTAAGCTAAGGGAATCTGCTTGCGAAGAATTGGCAAAGCAGAAGAATTCCACGGCTTTGCTCCCGGCAGGATGGATGCAACTAACTACAGAGGCATCAGTGTCTTCAACCTTGGAGATTGAAGTAGCAGGCTGTCGTATAAACATAAACGACAGCACAGACCTTAATCTTTTGAAAAACGTATGTCTTACGTTGAGGTCTCTACGATGAAGTGGAATGATAAACCTGTATATATTTGTTGTGGTCCAACAGATATGAGAAAATCTATCAACGGGTTAATGACCTTGGTAAGAGAGAGTTTTATGCTTGATCCTTTTGCAGATGCCTTATTCGTTTTCTGCAATCGTAAACGTGATAGGCTGAAAATTTTAGAATGGGATGGAGATGGATTTTGGGTTTACTTTAAACGCTTAGAGCGAGGTTACTTTCGTTGGCCTGTAAAAGATGAAGGGGAAACAATGTTATTGGCCGCCAAGGAATTATCTTATCTGATTGAGGGTGCTAAACTAGAGAAAAAACTTAAAAGGAATGAGGTTTTAGAAAGAGAATTTTAACGTAGATTTGTTAAAGTTTTAGGTGCGATTATAGGCTGTAATGCTTGATTTCATGCCATTTTGGTGGTATAATATATTCATGGATAAACATGAAATATCAGTTGAAAAACTATATGAAATAATACAAAAACAGAACATAGCAATTAAAGAACTTACTCAGGAAAATGAGTGGTTTAGAGAGCAATTTAAACTGTTAAAACGTAAGAATTTCGGGTCATCCAGCGAAAAGGTTGACACTAATCAGTTTAATTTCTTTAATGAGGCTGAAATCAATATAGATTTAGAGAACCCTGAACCCTCGTTAACTGAGGTCAAGACTCACTACCGTAAAGCAAGGACACGTTTGATTACAGATAAGCTCCCTGAAGATTTGCCTGTTGAAATAGTAGAGCATGAACTACAAGAGCAGAAATGCTTGTGCCCTGAGTGTAATAATAAATTGCACGTAATGGGTACGGATACAAGAGAAGAACTTAAATTCATTCCTCCTAAGGCAGTAATTGTACGGCATGTGCGTAATGTATATAGCTGTAGAAATTGCGAAAATAATTCCAATCATACTCCTATAGTAAAGGCTGATATACCTGAACCCGTAATTAAAGGGGGATTCGCTTCACCAGAGGCAATAGCACACATAGCAACGCAGAAATTTATGATGGCGTCTCCACTTTATAGACAGGAGCAGGAGTGGAGACAAAGTGGTATTTTGATTTCAAGGCAAACCATGTCGAATTGGCTAGTAAAGGCCAGTGAAAGGTGGCTAGTGGCTGTTTACGATGAACTAAAAGCCAAGTTGCTGGAACAAAAGGTTCTTCATGCCGACGAAACGAGGCTCCAAGTGCTAAAGGAGCCGGGGAAAAAGCCACAACAGGTCAGCTATATGTGGCTTTACCGAACAAGTGGTGAAGCTGAAAATCAAATAGTGCTTTATGAATACCAGCCTAATAGGAAACATGAGCATCCGAAAGAATTCTTAAAGGATTTTAAAGGTTACTTACATACAGACGGATATGATGCCTATCATAAACTACCTGATGATATTGTTGTTGTCGGCTGTCTCGCGCATCTTCGAAGGAAATTTGTAGATGCATTCAAAGCCTTGCCTAAAGACAGGCAAAAGGATTCTCCCGCGGCAAAAGCTGTAGCTTACTGCGATAGGTTATTTGACGTCGAGAAAACGTTTGCCAGGTTGAGTGCTATTGATAGAAAAAAGGAAAGGGACCAAGTTTCTAAACCCTTGTATGATGAGTTCTATAATTGGTTGGATACCGTTAACGCATTGCCGAAATCATTACTCGGGAAGGCTGTGACATATGCAAAATCCCAACATAAATACTTGAAAAACTACCTTCTTGATGGTCGTTTAGAGATATCAAACAATCGCGCAGAACGCAGCATTAAGCCATTTGTAATCGGTAGAAAAAATTGGCTTTTTTCCAATACCCCAAATGGCGCAAAAGCTAGTGCCATATATTACAGCCTAATAATAACAGCCATAGAAAATAGATTGAACCCATATGAATATCTAACCTGGGTTTTGACCAATATGCCAAACCTTGGAAAGCCGGGATATGCCTCGTCCATAGATGATTTGCTACCTGGAAGTAAATCACTGCCACAAAAGGTATACACGCCTACACCGAGAAAAAAGGAAGCTTATGAATATGCCTGGGAGGAAGATTGATGAAGGTAGGAAAACATACTAAATTTATGATTTGTTTTATCGAGGAATTTACTAATGGTGAAATGGATAGATTCTTCTTTAATCTTGACTATTCCGCTTATGCGATCGAACATTTCCCTTATATGAAAAAAGAAAATCATATCCTTGCTGACCGGTTTGCCCATATTGTGGATCAAGCGTATGAGGATGCGTGTAACGAGGGCCTTTCTGACGAAGATTTTAAAATGATAATTTCAAATGCGTTTAAGGAGTGGCTAGGAAAAGTCTAGCCGAGTTTAAACGATCATTATGTGACGATGTATTTGACGCTTAC
>CAZURM010000133.1:0-2863 GCA_964622945.1 uncultured Proteiniphilum sp. | reverse complement strand
AGAATGCGCACGCGTGAAATTCCCAGCTGCAAAGCGTCATCGATAAAATAAATCACTGCCTGTAATGCTTCATCACCCCTTAAGCCTCTTACATCTATGTCTTGTTTAAAATTTAATCTCCTCTCATGAAGAATATCTTGTGTATTTGATGCTTTTATCTCTTTTTTAATCTGATTATTACTAACCTTCTCTAATTTATTTAGGTCTAAAGTAGATTTTATCATCCCAAAGGCAACAGTTGCTTTTTTACCTGAAATTCCTATAATCTCGCCAATTGAAGACTGTCCTTTTAGTTTCACATTATCTCCTAGCATTAGTTCGTCAGCCTTTTCCAATTTAGACAAATTGGATTTTGCTGTTTTTCGTCTTTTCCTTTTGTTGAGATTTTTAAAATCTTTACCTTGACCATCGATGGTAGATATTAGGTTTTTATCTGTTTCTCGCAAATTATCATCATCTAATAATCCTGCAGACTCAACTTTTTTCTTAAAACTGCTCAACTCTTTACGTATTTGTCGAGTTCTTTCTCTATCAGCTTCTGCCTCCTTTATCTCTCTAATAGTATTTTCAATGCGTGCATTGCTTTCGGCAAGTAGCTGTTCAGCCTGCTGTTTTGCCTGTATAAGTATCTCCTTTTTATGTTTGTTTATTTCATCAAGACTGCTTTCATATCTCGAAGTCAATTCTCCAAGTCGTTTGTTTTCACGACGTATCTCATCTCGTTTACGTTCCCAATATCTTTTGTCTCTTGAAATATCCTGAAGATACTTGTCCATATTAATATAATCGTTTCCAACAATCTCAGAGGCATCCGCAATAACATCTTCGGGAAGACCAATGTTACGAGCAATCTCAACAGCAAAAGAGCTGCCCGGATTTCCTATAGAAAGTCTGAAAAGAGGTTTCATCTCATGACGGTCATAAAGCATAGCTCCATTAACTACTCCATTATGTTCATTGGCAAAATGTTTCAGATTCTGATAGTGAGTAGTTATTACACCGAAAGATTTTTTACGGTTAAATCTGTCAAGGAGAGACTCAGCAATTGCTGCACCTATCTGAGGTTCTGTACCACTTCCAAATTCATCAATCAATAATAATGATTTTTCATTACATCTTCTTTCAAAGAACTTCATATTCATAAGGTGTGAACTATACGTTGAAAGATCGTTCTCAATTGACTGCTCATCGCCAATATCAATAAAAACATCATCAAAAACCCCTACCCTTGAATTTTCTTTTAACGGTATTAATAATCCACACTGTATCATATACTGCAAAAGGCCCACTGTTTTAAGGCAAACAGATTTACCGCCGGCATTAGGTCCTGAAATAACCAGTATCCTATTTTCTCCCTCAAGTGTAATGTCGAGCGGTACAATCTTTCTATTCTGTTTTTTTAAAGCGATATCAAGCAGAGGGTGCACAGCCTGTACCCAGTCGACCTTCTGAACATTCTCAATTGACGGCAAAATTCCTCCAATGCGCAAAGCAAAAGATGCTTTCGCTTGAATAAAATCAATCTTCGCCAGAAATTCATACGACTCAAGAAGATTGGGCAGATAAGGCCTAAGGTAATTAGTAAACTCTGTAAGTATTTTAATTATTTCCCTACGCTCCTCACTCTCCAGCTCTCTTATTCTATTATTAGCCTCAACAACCTCCGAGGGTTCAATAAAAACTGTTTTGCCTGAAGCAGATTCATCATGAACAATTCCTTTAATCTTTCTTTTGTGAGAAGGGTTCACCGGTATAACAAGTCGCCCATCACGCATACTTGGTGTAACATCTTTATCCACATATCCTTCAGTTTGAGCTTTGCGAAGAATAGAATTCAGACTTCTAGATATTCCGTTCATAGTATTTGTCAACTCACGTCTTATCTCAGACAACCTTGCCGAAGCGTTATCTTTTATCTTACCAAAGCCATCCAATAGCTTATCTATGTTTTTGGTTATTTCAGGATACGTAGTAACACCTTTAGTTAATGAGAACAAATGTGGATATTTTGGCTCATTATCTTCGTCACGATGTAAAAAAGAAACTATACTATTTATTGTCTGTAACGAACGTCGTAATTCAAACAGTGCATTCTGATCAATCCATGTCCCTTGAATCCTAATCCTTATTAAAACCGACCGCATATCGAAAAAACTATCAATTGGAAAATTGTCCTCTTCCTCTTTAATTTTCACAAACTCTTCTGTTTGCAATAATTTTTCCAGAATCTCGTTGTGGTGAGAAGAAAATTGCATCTCTTCCACCTTTTCTTTTCCAAGAGAACTTAAACAGTTGTCAGTAATCAGCTGACGAACCTTCTGAAAGTCTATTTTTTGTTCGAAATTATTGGGATATATCACAGTTGCAAAGACTATTAAAACTTTAAGCTTTTCGTTAAATTACAAAATTACAATTTAAAACCGAAAAACACTATTGCATCAATTTTTTCCTAAATGTTAATATTCTATTGAAAAAATCTACTAATTGAGTTGAATACAAATCACTTTCCCTACTTATAATGTCCAATTTTAATTCCCAATAATTATAAGTCTATTTCAAGACTAAATACATGTTTTGTTCAGTATCGGCTTATATCCTCCTTATACTTGGCTTATTATCGGCTTATATCTTCCTTATATTTATATATGCAGATAATAAAGAAAATATAGGCTTAATATAAATATAACAATATCGAGATACCGTTGATCTATTAAGAATTCCCCTATCGTTTTATAATGATGACTTACTCTTTATGAAAAAACAAAGTAAGTTGCATTTTGATTTGGCAAAATTGAAAAGTTGTACTAATTTTGCACTTCGAATTTGGCGAGATAGCTCAGTTGGTTAGAGCGCATGATTCATA
>CAZURM010000132.1:0-2886 GCA_964622945.1 uncultured Proteiniphilum sp. | reverse complement strand
GTTCGAATTCTATGTTTTGTAATGTTTTCTTAAATTCGGGTGAGGGCGTAAAAACAACTCGCATATTTGTAATATTGTCTGCAGTGAAATCTTCGGGATTGGCTACTCCCTTGCTTGAAAGCGAGAGCCTGAGGGTGCCAAGGTTGTTGAGATTCACACTGTAGCCTTCGGTAAGGTATTTTGGTATTTCATCTACCATATTCTCTATTACATTTAAAACCGTACCTCGGGTCATTGACGACTTGGAGGCAATACCTTTACTAAGCTGATAATTGTTTATGGTGCCCGATTTTACAGGGCTGGCATACCATTTCCGTTTACTATCAGGCTCAAGCGGATTGGCTTTTTGTATTAGTCTATATTTCATATGTTGTATGTTATTTTGTATTTTATTAGCTAAAAGATTGAATACTACCTCTGTTTATGAGTTTGTGTCAAATTTGTTGCGTTTAGAGGATTTCTTTTGACCTTACAAAGCTAACTCGCTAACCGCTTGTTCTTTTTCTTCTTTTGTGCGCTAAACCTCTTTCTGTACGTTTGTAAATTATGATGTGTCCTTTTGACAGCACTATTATTTCGATTGCAAACATACGTTTTCTGTTAATCCTAGGTTAGGACTTATTTTATTAATTATAGGACAGAATCCGCTTTAACATTCATGCTATTTAGTACAAATTGCTCGCATTAGATTTTTAAAGTGTTGATGAATAGAGATGTAATTATGCTATTGGTTTATGAAAGGTTTTAGGAAAGATTTAAAATGTTATTAAAATTTTTTTTAATATCTGATAAAGAAAAAGTGGTGTTTAGTTGCTCGTTTTTTCTAATGGGAGTCTTCTAAACTGGGTTGGTGTTAGTCCGGTTTGCTTCTTAAATACGCGTGAGAAGTAGTTTACATCAAATATGCCGCATTCTGCTGCAACCTCGCCTACAGTTATGTTTTGTGTGGTGAGTAGTTTTTTTGCATGTGAAAGCTTTACCTTTAATATATAACTTGAAGAGGGATGCCCGGTAATGGTATTTAACTTTTTATTTAACTGTGATACACTAATTGCTAATTCTTGTGCTAATCTAGAGGGTGTGAAGTCGGGGTTTTTCATCTCACGGTATATGATATCTGTTAGATGTCTAAGGAATTCAACATTCGCATTTTCATCTTTATGCTCTTCCTCTTTTTTATTTTCTTTTAAAATTGTTCTATGATATTTTTCTTTTAGAAGGTTGCGTGAGTTTAATATGTTTGTGACTCTAATTTTTAGTTCTTCTGGTTGGAATGGTTTTATTAGGTAGTTGTCGGCTCCACTCTTAAAGCCTTCGATAACATCTTCATCTCTGTTTTTTGCGGAGATAATGATTACAGGTATATGATTTAACAGGGGTGATGCTTTTATATCTTTACAGAGATCGTTGCCATTCTTTTTAGGCATAATGATATCTGTTATTATTATATCGGGAATATATTTGTTTGCCATCTTTAGTGCCGACTCGCCATTGCTGGCATAAAGTATATTATAGGAGTTTTCGGAAAAGATTGAACGGATAAATAAAGCTAAGTCTTTGTTGTCTTCTACGAGAAGCATGGTGGTGCGTGGATCGTTTTCATTGATTTTGGTAGAAAACATTTGTGAGTCGGTAGCCTCATTTTGTGATGCTGAAAGCAGTTTGTCGTCTTTGTTGTATGACCAACGTGGATAGATAATATTTTCGTTGATCTGAATAGGAAATTCAAGTATAAATGTGGTTCCTTTGCCTAGCTCGCTCTCTACATTGATGGTGCCGCCAACAATTTCTACAAGCTGCTTGGTGAGGGTGAGACCTATTCCGTTGCCCGACATCTCGCTGTTGTTGTTGCTTTGAAAAAAAAGATCGAAGATATTTGGGAGAATCTCTTTGCTGATTCCACGACCGTTGTCGACCACCTTTATTATTAGTTTTTTCTTGTCTTTCTTGCTTCTCTCCATTATTATATATATACGAGTGCCTTCGTCGCTAAACTTTATGGCGTTGCCGATAAGGTTGTGCATGATTTTATTTAGGTAGTTGGGGACGAAGTTGGTCTCAATCTCGCTCTCTTCACTATAAAAGAATAGATCGATATCTTTTTGCTTGGCATAGATGCGAAATGTTTCGGATATCATGTTAATGAAGGTTACTATATTGCCGGTATTATATTCGAGTGCTTTTGTTGCAGTTCTCAAATTGGTGATATCGAGTAGCTGATTAACGAGCTCTGAAAGAACTTTGCCTTGTCGCTCTATTGAATTGAGGTAGGTCCTTGCATTATTGTCTGATAGATCTTGATTGCGTAGCTGCCTGCTTAAGCCTGTGATTATAGTAAGAGGGGTGCGAAATTCATGCGTGATTTTGGTAAAGATGCTACTTCTTATCTGTTCTGAGTCTTTCAGCATTCTAATGCTCCTTGATCTTCTAAGGTATGCGTATAAGAGGAGCGAGGTAGACGCTATAAGTAGAAAAATCACGACAATTAAACTGATGCCTAAGATTCCTATATTCATGAAGTAAGGTTTAAATTGGTATAAAAAAAATAAAACTTCTACTTTTAATTTTATGCAATTTAACTTGTTTTTTTATTACTAACAAAAATTATGACTAATTTTGTTATAGATTTAAGACTCTAACCGCTCGGGAAGTGCTATATTTAAACATTTTTAATAATGTTGTGCTAATGACTTGAATACTTTTCTAAAGCGACTTAGAGAATTTGTGCTGTTTTGTATGTTGTCGGAAAATTAGCACATATGTAAAATTGAAAAATATGTGAAAAAGATATGTGATAATATATATTAATTATATGGTATGTTTTTCTCCTTAAAAAAAAGAGTATTTTTGTAATAGTATTAACGAATGAATATAACGTATAGTGAA
>CAZURM010000131.1:0-2894 GCA_964622945.1 uncultured Proteiniphilum sp. | reverse complement strand
TGTTAGATATCTGTTGTTTATCAAAATCACCTTTGTTTTCTTTAAAGTACTTGAGAACTTCAGAGTATCTCTTTTCTCTTCTTAAATCTGCAATTCGTCTGCTAAATTCATATAGTGAAGCCATAGTTTATCTTTTAAGTAAAAAACCCAACCCATTTAAGTTCTTTTGTTAGCAATTTAATAAGTGGCTGGTAATACTTGAGTATAATTTTTCATCGTCTATATTACACTTCAAGTCTCTTTTCTATTTTAAGGTTCAAATTTCTTTAATTCATGTGGTTGTTTAATTTAATAAGTAGATTCTCTAACATATCGTCACGTCCATCAGACATAGTTTTAGGTAAAGCACGCGTCAACTGATTTTTTTTGTTGAAATAGAATTGAATCATTGCAAACTTTGCATCAGTTTTCAGGTAATAATTAACAAAGAAATTGTTTGTTTTCTCTTCGATATTAGTAATTGTAATGCCCTCATCAGAACAAATTGAATTCATCAATCCATATAACTGTTCTAGCAGCTCACTACTTGGTCTATAGTTAATATTAAATATCACAGAGAAAGGTGCATTTAAAATTTCTAACAGCTCACTGTGCCACTCCTTTTTCTGATTATTTGAAGATGAAAAATCATTAAATAAACCTGCACCATTATGCATAACATCAAACTTGCCCATCTCATCATCATAAGAAATAGAGTATCTTTCTTGGTAACCACCAAAAGATTGAACTGTTTCTATTTTAAAAGAAGTGTTCAATAGCTTTTTACTTATCTCCCAATACTTCAAGCTTTTACATTTTGCTTGTGTCTCATTGTGAAATGGCGATAATGGTATGTTATCAATAGCTAAAGCATTCGAGGGTGCATTAGTTACAATTTGAGTTTTAACTACACTAAATTCAGTAAATTTTGTGACGTTTGGTGTATTCGCTGCATAGCATTTTTTTACCGCTCTAGTAGTAGCAGTATAGGACCAACGCAAAGGATCTTCCTTCAAGCTATTTCTTCCAAAATAATCTACAAAAACAATATCCCACTCACCACCTTGAGCCTTATGACAAGTAATAGCATATCCATACTTTACTCTTACTGCATTATAAAAAGGGTCTGTACGCAACTCATCCTTAAACTCTTTAGAGCCCACTTTATAAAAAGGGAGACCTTTATCTTTATTTAACTTTTGTTTTTCTTGAAAACGCATAACAAAATCTATGTATAGCGCTTTAAACTCTAAGGTTGTCAGATCACGATAAGGAGAATTTAATAAAGAGTCAATAATTAAACATTTTATTTCTTGGTCATCATCTTTCAATCGTACTGTAACTTCCCTAAAATCTAAAGTAATATACTTTTTAATTCTCTTGCCATTGACAGTTTCATAAACTGGAATATTTTTATTTGATATTATATTATCAGAAGCCTCCATCACTTTAATTTGCAACCCATTTAATAGTTCAGTGTGGTATAAATAATAATTATTATTGAGAACAATTAAAATGTCACCAGATGTAACACTTTTAATATTTGGAAATATTTCTTTTCTAATAGCATTGTTATATTCAAGACTTTGAGCATTACTAAATGCAATAATAGCACTTTGCTCTAATTCTGGATTAGGAAACAAAGCTACATATTTTGAAGTAATATCTTGGCTGTTTATTTTCTCGAAGCTAAAATTATCAAAGTCAAATTCTATTTGATTAATTTCCTTGTTTTCGATGAGAGATCTAAATTTGAATGCATTTTGAAGCAATAAGTTTTCAGACTGTCTAACCACCTCTTTTAGAACACAAGAAGTAGCCTTAACCCCCATTTTTTGAAAATACTCTACTTCCAACGCCTTAGATTCACTATCCCCCACAGGTGGTAATTGAGCAGGATCTCCTACAAATATTATTTTCGTTTTCGAATTAGGTATTTGGCTATAAGTCATCAAATCATTTAATAATATATTTGTGCCAAATGTAAACAACTCATTATTCGATTCTCTGCTAGATATCATGGACGATTCATCTATAATGAGTATTTCACCTATGTTATCATTATTTTTTACAGGAAAATAATAATGCAAAGTATGATCGTCATCTTTACTATCTGTTTTTAACTCATCGAAGTTATAAATTCCTCTATGTATTGTTTTTCCATACCCTGTTTTTTCTCTAAGTATTTTAGCTGCTCTACCAGTAGGAGCCATTACTTGAAATTGTTTTCTAAGCTGATTCAAATATCCAATCAAGCCTTTCAGAAGTGTAGTTTTACCACTACCTGCATATCCCTGAAGTATAAACACTTGAGTCTCGCTTTCTAAAAACAATTGAAGCTTTCCCAATGCATTATGCTGATCGGAAGTAAGGTTTATTTGTTGGAAATGGCTAAAAATATCCATGATTAGTTCATTTAAGATTTAAAAATAAAAACTACTCGATATATCCATCAAAGTAATAAGCTAAATACTTAAAAGTGTCAACAACAAATATAGTTAAAATATTTGATCAACAGCTAATATATGAGCTTAAAAAACAAACTTTATCCAGTTGCTATTTAACGTGCATTAATCCTTGTTCTTGTGGAAGATGCACTCTGAGATGACCACAATGAGTCTATTGACCCAGCACTCCTTATGTCTTAATCCTTGTTCTTATGGAAGATGCACTCTGAGATTTGACAAGTTCAAAGAAGAAGTTATATATGACTATGTCTTAATCCTTGTTCTTATGGAAGATGCACTCTGAGAAGTAGAAGTAAATGCTTATAAAGAGGAAGTACTTAAAGTCTTAATCCTTGTTCTTATGGAAGATGCACTCTGAGGGCGCTGTTAGCTTGCCGACAGACAGAGAGTTTACCGTCTTAATCCTTGTTCTTATGGAAGATGCACTCTGAGCCTTTCAGCACTCAC
>CAZURM010000130.1:0-2901 GCA_964622945.1 uncultured Proteiniphilum sp. | reverse complement strand
TGATTATTTATTAGTTCTTATTTCTAGTTCTGCCCATCGTGCTGCAAGTGTCCACAACTCTATTGCATGATAGTTAGTAATAATATTTTCTCCATTCAGCGTGTTTTGATTGGTACATATCTCTTTCTTACAGTTTTCAATAAGATTTCTTGCATCAACATTCTTTGTTCTCTCTAGCATTCTACCAAAATCATAGGCTGTTATCCAATATGTTTTTAGATTATTTATCTTGTGGTCTTTAATAGCTGCATTTTCAAAGCTGTTAAGGAGCTTCCCAATAAAAGATTTTGGTAAATGCTCTTTGTTCTCCTCATTTTTAGCGGTCAGTTTCACAATTAAATCTTTCACACGCTCTACACCACCAAACTCTTTATCCCAATTTAGTGGCATATTCATAAAAGAGAGAGCATTTTTTTGATTGTCCTTATTTATGTGTTCCTTAGCTAGTCTCTCTTCATGTTCACTTTCTTGTGCTCCTTTCATTATCGGATACTTTGGTGCAACAATAGCAATACCTCCCGATAAAGAAAAAGCTTGATTGTTGCACGTAAAGTGTCTAAAGTCGTTTCTTATCTGTTTTGCCAGCTCTATAGCATGTTCCCATGAGGCAACAATAAAGAGATCGTCACCACCACTATATATTATAAATGAAGAATGAGGTGCAATTTTCTGCTGAATGCTATTTAAGTATCCCGAGAAGAAATAATCAAACGAACGGCTCAAAGTTGCATAACGAGAAAGAGTTGCACGCTTAGTAATGATACCCTTTTGAAAGATATTCCCCAAATTATCTACATCCATGCGTAACACACCTAACCGCTTATATGCATTTTCATTGTCACTATGACAGAACTCATCAAAAGTATTTCCATCAAATATATTTCCACCATAAAACTCTAACCCAAGAATATTATTCGCCCCACTCTCCATCCATCTATCTCTATATGGGTGCATAAAATCACAACTACCATCTTTTCCATTAAAAGTAATTATATGCAAATGGTCTGATAATTCTTTTGATTCCCCTTGCAGCAATTTTAAATCACTTTCTTTCAGCAAATAATAAAAGAGACCCAGTCCAATTGGCTCAATCGGATTCTTGCTTTTCCAGCTAGGTATTTCACGTTGTGAAATCACCAATAGATCAGAGTCTCTTAATCTTTTACCCAATTCAACTTGTTGATAGGTTAACTGTTTTACAGTTCCTACATCGCTTAAATGATGTGTTTTTTCATCTATAGAGATACCTTCACCCGAAATTTTATCTGTTTTAACTCCAAAGTGTTTGGGTTCAAAAAACTCTGAATAATTATGCTCTATTAAATAATCAAACCTCCTGTTTTTCTTTTCATCACGTTTACTAAACAATTGACTCCATACTTCAGGAAGTCCACCTTCATTGCTATTCATCAAATCTTCTTTCGAAACTTCTACAGATTCAAGAGCAACATAAAGTGCAGTACCATGTGCTTTATACATGTTTTGCTCAATTTTCTTTATTGCTTCGTCAAGTTTATCTCTAACAAATTGTGTATTAGGAGCTATTATATAGAAACTACCCCCAGAATTATATATTATATTTGCTTGAAATAAATTTAATTCATTCAGCAAGTATTTAGTAACTGCATCTGAAGCCAATCTTAAATAAAACGAACGTCCCTTTAGGTTTTTAGCAGCATACTTAGACACTATCTGATAGATGTAAGATTGAATGCCACTTAAATCACCCGATATAAGAAGGAATGCATTTTCCGGCTTTTCATCTTCTTGACTCCAATCATAAAGAGAAACCGCCAATGCAGCAGTCATTTTCGAATGGTCATACAGTGAAATATCAGTAAAATGAACTGTACTAGCAGGAACACATCCCGCATACTTGAAAAGCAAATTAAGCAAAGTTTCGCTAAAAGCTTTGTAACTGTTAGCTTGTATCAATTTAAACTCTTGTAAAAACTCTTTCCAAAGTTTTTTATAATCGGGAGCATTCTCAAAACTATCTTTCGGGAATAACGATCTATTTAAAGAGAGTTTTTCAACAGGCAAGTGATGCCAGTTTGTTTTTTGCTCAAAGTCTTCCTCCAACAGATTGATGCCTTCTAAAACCGATGTCATTCGCTTTTGTTTGTAAGCATCCCAGTTTTCCTCTATTCCATCTTGTTCGTCTTTCAAGGCAATTTCAGAATCCCTATCCATACTGAATGATAATGAGTGAGCTTCCTTAATTATGCCTCCAACAACAGATAATTCAGAAAAAGGTAAATGGTGTGCTGCAGCTATTTGCATCAAATTATCAGAATTACCCAAGTCCGTTGAATCATTTCCTGATAGAATATTGAAAACTTGCTTATTATCTTCTATAAACTGAGCTGTCCACAAACAGTGTTTATGAGTTCTAATTCCATTATTAAAGGGTAGAATCTTATCTTCTAAATTTTTTACAGCCGAAGTTAAATACTCGCTTGAAGAAATGCTTCCAGTATCAGCTCTGCGATAAAACTTTCCAATATCGTGCAACAATGCGGCAAAATAAATATGTTCTCTAATGTTTTCCATAAATATATTTTCTTTTTATTCTTTTGTCATATCTCTATTCCTCACAGTCGTTCCAAAACCAATGCTTGCTCCTTTTCCAAGGCCTGCAAAATCTGGAATTGACACATTGCAATAAAACTCTGCATCATAACATGTTAACTGGGTGTTTTTATACCGTGTTATTTGAGGTTCGCTTATCCATTTAAGTTTACACACAATCTGTTTATCAAAAAAAATATTCAATCCTTTAGCCATAGAAAGAATATTTCCTTTCAAGATATTTTCCAATAACTGTGCTTTTTCGGCAATACCCTCCATTTCATTATATCTTTCATAATTCTTCTGATTAAGGGCAAGCCACTTTCTAAT
>CAZURM010000129.1:0-2930 GCA_964622945.1 uncultured Proteiniphilum sp. | reverse complement strand
CAAGCAAAAAGTGTAAAAAACGAAGCTATTACTCTTTTTAATTTCAATCGTTTCATCCCTATATTCTTACGCTTTTATAACTATAACAATCAAAGTTATAGTTTTTCCTATTAAATCACAATATTATTAACAATATAATATCTTTTCGTCACCACCATAATAGCTAAAACACTAAGCCAACGACGCTTATATAGAAAGACTTACAAATAATATCATAAACAATAAAACTAACTAAATCTTGAAAAAAAACAGGAGAAAAGCAGTGTGTGTTTCCTCCTGTTGCGTTCAGTTAAATTTTCAGTGTAAAGTTATTTATTGCTCAACAACCTCTTCATCCTCTGCAGGCACTATCAACTTGTATCCTTTGCCGTGGATATTTATTATTTCAATGTTGGGCTCAGGTTTCAATAATTTACGAAGCTTAGTGATGTAAACATCCATACTGCGGGCATTGAAGTATGTATCTTCCTCCCATATCTGCTTCAGTGCATGATTCCTTTCTAGGATATCATTAGCGTGAGCACATAGCAGCGACAGCAACTCCGACTCCTTAGTGGTCAGCTTATTTTGGTTATCACCAATAGTCAGAATCTGCTTCTGTGTATCAAAAGTCATTTCACCAAATCTATATACCTGTTGTTCTTTACTTTTCTTACCTTTCACACGACGAATAATCGCTTCGATGCGAAGAACAAGCTCCTCCATGCTAAATGGCTTGGTGATATAATCGTCGGCCCCCGCTTTGAAGCCCTCGAGCACATCCTCCTTCATGTTTTTGGCAGTAAGGAATATGACAGGAATTTCCAAGTTTATTTGTCTTATTTCCTTCACCAACGTTACTCCATCTTTCTTAGGCATCATCACGTCAACAATACATAGGTCATATTTTGTTTTTACAAAACCTTTAAACCCTGCTTCACCATCAGGAAACAAGTCGGTTTCATAACCCTTTGCTTGGAGATACTCTCTGAGCAACATACCTAGATTTTCATCATCTTCGCATAAAAAAATTTTCAATTTTTCTTCCATATCATTTTTGTGTTATTACGGGTAAACTAATTATAAATTTTGTTCCTTTTCCCAGATCACTGTCAGCACGTATTGTGCCATTTAGGTCTGTTACTATTTTTTTTACATACGCCAAGCCAAGACCAAATCCTTTAACATCGTGCCTATTGCCTGTATGCACACGATAGAATCTATCAAACACTTTTTTAGCGTCCTCTTTTTTCATTCCAATACCATTATCCTCAATTGTGATAATGATTTTATTTCCTTCATTGCGCGTTCGCATCATCAGCTCCGGCGGCACATCCCTTCTGCGGTATTTCAGAGCATTATCCAAAATATTGAATAGCACATTTGTGAAATGCATCTCATCCACACTTATTGTAGATCTTTCAGCCTGCAGGTCAACATCGAGAGAACCCTCAAGCTTTTCCACCTTTAGCACATGCGTATTTGCCACACTCACCACCAAGTCGTTAGCATCCATCTCCTTCATCTTCAGCTTAGTCCTCTGCTGATCAAACAGCGACATATGCAATACCTTCTCCACCTGAAGGCTAAGACGCTTAGTCTCATCACCAATCACGCCTGTTACATGTTTAAACACCTCGGGCGATTTCAAGATCGACTCATCCTTAAGCATCTGCGATGCCAGCGATATAGTTGATACAGGTGTCTTCAGCTCATGTGTCATATTGTTAATAAAATCATTTTTCATTTCAGACAAACGCTTCTGTCTGAACAACGATACCATTGTAAATATAAACGTTATCAATAAGATAAACGTAAATATCATAGAAGGCACAAAAAAGGCAAGCTCGGAATAAACATAATTTCTTTTTGTCGGGAAATATACCCTAAGTGAATTCAGTTTTGCCGGAGAGTCGTAAGGATACAATGTCTGATTATATATAGCCTCACTCTCTCTACTGGAGAACCCCGGTGTTGAATAAACAATCTCATTATTGAAGTTCACTACTTGAAAACTAAACGGTTCATTCAAACCATTGTAAGATAGTTCATAACGAATATATTGTTCCAATCGGTTGAAATCCACTCTCTCTTCAATAGGCTCATTGCTGGCACGATTCATTATCTTGAAGATAACCTCATCCAGTAGCGAACGCTCGTGCAGATAACGCTTCGACAAGGTTTGCTGCATCTCATATTGCGTTCTGGAGATAGTGCTGGCACCTTGCTGTGGAGTTAAAAACACTCTATCCTGCTCCTCTCCCGGTCGTAACGATTGTTCTAGTCCCAAGCCCGACGGTATATTGGTATTTGCAGATTGCTCGTTTGTTATTCTCTCCGAACCTACCGGTGAGGCATACTGCTGCGAATACCTGTTTTCCGATTCAATTATATCCTGTTCAAGATAATATTGCGTCTGATCCTGTTCAAGGTCTCTCATCACATTATACAAGCTTCTAGTGACCTGTTCATCAAATTGCTTAGATCGGATATCCAAGCTCGTCCGCATATATCTTACCTGCAAAAAAAGCAGAGCAAAGAAAGCAGTGAACATCATTACGGCAAGCAACCAAATAGTCGATTTTTTCATACTTCTTTTTACTTACCCACGTTTTTTATTACAATTTTATTTCAAAGATCGTTTTTTTAAGTCAATAATTTAACAAATAAACGACTTTTTTGTTTAACATATCAACTTAAAATTGAGAAAATGAGTAAAAAAACAGAAAAATAAGCATAAATTAACACAAATCATATTAAAAAAACGCTATTTTAGAGTCTGTTAAGTGAAGATGTGCGTTTTTTGAACAATTAAACATTTAATCTTAGTTGCACAGCCACCCACAATCATCATATAAAAACACCCGAACCTTTGTATTATAACTATAAGATAATCAATACCTCAGCCAAAGCATCCTCGATGCATCCTCGACTCTTCTCCTATCCTTCCT
>CAZURM010000128.1:0-3062 GCA_964622945.1 uncultured Proteiniphilum sp. | reverse complement strand
TTTAATCATTGGATGTCTTTTCTAATGAAAGCTTTATCATTTCCACAAATAGCTTCACTACGGGAGAAATATTTTGCCTAATAGCTAAACTAATACTTCGATAGTTATATCCTTCTAATGGGATAGCTCTGAGTTGTGAGGGAATGTTTTGTAAAACCAACTCAGGTAAAATTGTAACCCCTAATTGATGGGAAATCAGCGACATAATTGCATCTTCATCCATAAGCTCAAAGAGAATTTTTGGTTTCACTTGATTTTCCTTAAGCATTCGCTTAACGTCATGATCCCCTCCATATGCCGGCATGATGAAGGGCTCATCCTCTAGATCTCTAAAATAAACTATTGAATGATCATATAATTTACTGCCCTTTGAAACGACACAAAGCAGCCGATCATTTTTTAAAGGTATGACATCAAAAAAATTAGAATGATCCACATTCAGAAATCCACAGTCAATAATCCCATTTAATAGCCATTTTTCAATCTCCTGATAATTACCTTCTTTAAGTTCGATGTGAATGTATGGATATTTAACTTGCATCTGTTTTATGATTTCAGGCAACAAAAATGAAGTCACACTTTTAAAGACACCGATTTTTATTGTCCCTTTTGTGAGCCCTTTTATACTGGATGCTTCTTGATAAACCATATCGTAATAAAATAAAATTTTTCGAATTGATTGTAATAATATTTCACCTTCATTAGTTATGGAAATAAATCTCCTATTTCTGTTCACCAAGGGAAAGTCGAACTCATTTTCTAAAGAGTTTATGGCATGGCTTACGGCAGATTGAGTCAGGTTTAATGCCTCTGCCGCTTTTGTAAAACTATTTTTTTCAGCGACTTTATTAAATATTTCAAATTTCACAACACTAACCACAATATTTCTCCCTTATATGAATTTCTTTAATTTATTATATTATAAAGATTAATTTTACTAATGTCAGCCTGGCGATCATAATATTAGCTAAGAGAGAAAGGAGGATGCCCAATGAATACTCAAGTAAAAGCAACTTTTCTAATGATTAGTGTAAGTACTCTCTGGGGGCTATCTTACACTTTTATGAAAATGGGGCTCGAATCTCTTCCTCCAATGAATATAGTTGCATTAAGATTTTTGATTGCCTTTATTGTTGCAGGACTTGTTTTTTATAAGCGATGCATAAAAATTACGCTCAAAGAGATGCGTGCATCTATCATCCTTGGGGCTTTACTTTTCGGTGTTTTTACTTTTATAACAATTGGTGTGAATTTAACAACAGCTTCCAACGCCGGATTTCTGGTTAGCCTTGCAGTACTTTTTGTGCCTTTAATCCTGGCGGTCACCGCCAAACGTCTTCCTTCAAAGATGATTGTAATAAGTTTAATTATTACTTTAGTTGGAATTTCTCTATTAACTTTGAAGTCACCGTTAGGTATTAATCCTGGTGATCTTTTATGTATAATAGGTGCCTTATTTTATGCTTTTCATATTATATTTACTGACAAATTTACTCAGCAATATGAACCTATCAGATTAGGTATCTTTCAATTAGGGGTAGCAGGTACACTTGGTTTGATAGCTAGCCTGATCTTCGAAAAGCCAGGGCTACCTGCGAACCAAAATGCTTGGTTTGCGATTTTAGGATTGGGTATTGTCTGTAGTGCTTATGGATTTATCGGACAGGCTCTAGCTCAAAAACATATCTCACCAACTCTTACCGGGCTAATTCATGCATTAGAGCCTGTAACTACTGCAATTTTTGCAGTACTGCTATTGAATGAATCTTTCTCGTTAAAGGATCTATTTGGCTGCTTACTTGTTCTTTTAGGTATTATCGTTGCACAAATAAATCAAGACTCAAAATTAATAATTGAGAAGAAAATGTAGACATATCGAATTACTATATTGCAAAACAAATGATAGGAGATTAATTACATGATTTTAGTCACGGGAGCCACAGGGCAAATTGGAAGTTTAGTTGTTAAGCATCTATTAAATAGCGGCACAGCAGTTAGAGCGTTTGTAAGAGAAGAAAATTCTTCTGAAACATTAAACAATCCCTTATTGGACATCACTATTGGAGATTTTGAAGATATTGAATCAATTAAAAAAGCTGTTGAAGGAGTGGAGCGCCTCTTTTTACTTACTCATGATAATCCAAATCAAGTAGAGCAACATGAAAATGTTATCAGGGTTTCTGAAGAAAGCAATGTTAAGCATATTATAAAGCTATCTGCATTTGGAGCGTCGCCGGATTCACCTATTGCCTTAATGAGATGGCATGCAAAGACAGAAGAACAGCTTAGAGACTCAAAAATAAGCTGGACATTTATTCGCCCTCATTTATATATGCAGAACTTATTACGCTTTGGCGACCAGGTCAAAAACGAAAATATGTTTACTGCACCAATGGGATCAGACAAATTTTCATTAGTTGATATTCGTGATGTTGCCGAAGTAGCAGCAAAAATTTTAGCAGGCAATGGACATGCTGATAAAATATATACATTAACGGGACCAAATGCTAATTCATATGAGGAGATCGCTACGCAACTATCAAGTATTTTACGTAAAACTGTAAACTACGATAAAGTTTCTCAAGGAAAATTTTATGATCAACTTGTAGCGCAAGGAACTCCAACTTGGCGTGCTTATGATCTAGCAAATATTTCAAATGCTTATGTGAATGGGGATAAAAAGCTTGTAACAAAAGATATCAATCAATTGCTGGGAAGACCCGCACGAGATATTGAGACATTTTTAGAAGATTATAAACAAGTTTTCTTAAAATAAGTATTTTCATTATATTAACAGCATCACATTGAAATCTATAGATATTATGCACTAAGTTTACAAGAGAGGAGTATTACTATGCCAGCTATCATTGTGGAAGCGACTGAACTGACGAAGGATCAAAAGGAACAACTTGTGAAAGAGTTTACGGCATCAGCATCAAAGATCATGAATCTTTCACCTGAAGCATTCTTTATATTTATTAAAGAAAACAAAAAAGAGAATGTCGGTGTTGCCGGAAAGCTTTTATCAGACAGATAATAAATATTATTGAGTTCAATAAGGC
>CAZURM010000127.1:0-3067 GCA_964622945.1 uncultured Proteiniphilum sp. | reverse complement strand
TAGATCCAACTTTTTATAGTGATATGTCGAAATTGTTGGATGCTGTTATTAAAGAACGTAAAGCCAATGCGATAAACTATCAAGAGTATTTGGAGCGGATTGCAGAGATAGCAAAGAGTGTGAATAAGGGTAAGGGTGATGACACTCCCGAAGCGTTGAGTACTGTTGCACAAAGGGCTTTGTATAACAATTTGGGTAAAGATGAAGCGTTGGCAATGAAGATAGATGAGGCAGTGCATGAATCCAGAAGAGATGGATGGCGAGGGCATATTGCAAAAGAGAATGAGATAAAGGCTAGTATTTACAAACAGTTGTTATCGTATAAAGATGAGGTTGTGGGTGATGCATTGAGTGATGTGGGTCCTGAAGCTATAGGGGAGAAGGTTGAGTTTATTTTCAACATAATTAAAGAACAGAAAGAGTACTAATGCAGGAGATAAAATTGGGAGATATAATAATTGAGGTAGAACAGAAGGATATTAAGAATATCCATTTGAGTGTCTATCCGCCTGATGGGAAAGTGAAAGTTGCTGCTCCATTGAGGATGGATTTGGATACTATTCGTGTATTTGTAATCGATAAACTGCAGTGGATAAAAACTCAACAGGTATCTTTTAAAGCTCAAGATAGGGAAGCTCCAAGAAAGTATGTTTCAAGAGAGAATCACTACTATCAAGGCAAACGATATTTGTTGAAAATAATTGAGCATGATGCCAAGCCAAAGGTAGTGCTTAAACACAGTAATCTTGAATTGTATGTACGACCAGATACATCTGTTGAAAAGCGTCAAGAGATAATAGAAGAGTGGTATAGAGAGCAGTTGAAAGCAACTATTCCTAAGATGGTGGAGAAGTGGGAGAAGATAATGGGTGTGAAAGCTAATAATGTGAGGGTGAGAAAAATGAAGACTAAATGGGGCTCTTGCAACACTGACACGAAAAATATTTGGATAAACCTGGAGTTGGCTAAAAAACCACTTGATTGTCTTGAATACATTATTGTTCACGAGTTGGTTCACTTGTTAGAACGCAACCACAACAATCAGTTCGTAAAATACATGGACACGTTTATGCCCAAATGGCGATTCTATCGGGATGAATTGAATAGGTTGCCTTTTAAACATGTAGAGTGGGAGTATTAAATGGGTTAATTGACTTTTATATTAAATAAAAATACGGGGAAGCTGAAAACCGAAAAGAGTAAGCAGCATCTAATTAAATTAAAAACATGGCAATTTCAGACGTTCAAAGAAAAGGGAGCTATTACTACATTATTGACAGTGATGGGAAAAGATCAGCAACACTTTCAGTGTCAAATGGTGAATTAATGGGAGCTGGAGTAGATTTTATTATTCTTCAAAAAGGGAGTTATTACTACACTTATGATGAGAAAGCTAAAAGACTGGGAACTCTTTCTGTATCTAATGGCGATTTTAAAAATGCAATAGGAAACTCTTTTAATTTAAAAAAAGGTAGTTATATTTATACATTTGATAGAAAATGTAAAAAAACAGGAACCAGACCAGCCTAAAAAAATTTCAAATAGTGGATGGAATTGCCATCCACTATTTTACTAAAATCATTTAAAACTTAATTAGTAATTAAGTCCTTTAGTATAAATGGACATACAATAGTAAGTTTGCAAGAGATGCTTGCATTGTACAAGAATAAAACGCTTTAAATTATTAACTATCCTAACAGGTTGCTTTATATCAAGTCTGTTAAGTTTGTTGAGAAAACAGAATTATGACATGTTGACAGGCTATTATTTAACAATGAGCCAATTAAAACACTTAATCGGCTCATGACTTTATATATATTTGAGCTAACGATTGCAAGCAAGTGACAAAGCCCCCACTTATAACTAAAACACCAATACTCTATACAAAAACATTCCATTAAATTATAATATAACCATCAAAAACATCTAACATTATGGGCAACCTTACAAATCGAATAAGTATCAAAAGAACAATTGAGAAAGAAAGTGCGATTGAAAAATCTAAAGCAAGAAAACTTGGAATAATCTTTACAGGAGAATATGAAGGGTTGGATGAAAATCTGGTTGAAGCAGAAGTTAGAAAACACTTCGACATCGACTCTATCAAAGAAATTGTGACCGTTGGCAAACGAGAAAAAACACATAAATATGCAAATCGGTTTGCTAAAAAGATTGGAGTACCTGTTACCGCTACCCCTTTAGAGAGTTATACTTGGGATGATATTGACCTGCCTATAAAGCGAAACTCAATTATTGGTTACAATTCGGATAGTGTAATCATCTTTCATGGAGAGAAAGAGCACAACACCGTTGCCTGGTTTGCACTGAGCAGTGCTAAGCGTGTAATGGAGTTTAATGAAAAAGTTATCTTTGTTAATACTGCTCCAAGTCGAGTATTATCTGGTTTTGAAAAAGAGATATTTGATGTTGTTCAAATTCGAGATACTAGTTTTATAAGTGAGGATGACGCCTTAATGGAAAAGTATTTTTTTGAGTTTAGGAAGAGAAGGCTCACCTCTTTCGCAAAGTATGTGCAACTTGGTGAGAAAATGGACTTCAAGGATGTGTTGCTTAAAATATCGGAACTTAGTGTAAAGGGGCAAAGTGAAGGAGTTTATGATGGAATTTCTTTTATATGTGATACTATCTTTAATTTTTTGGTTCCTATATTAGATGAAGATTTTGAAGAAAAAAATGAGGACGATTTTTTAAAGGGGATTGCCAATTTTATACGAGAAAATGTCAATCCAAACTATCAACCTTGGGGTGACGAGCCTGAGGATGATGATTGTTTCATTCTATTGAAAAATAGCTGGTATCAACTGGAGTATCTGATGCGTTATATGATACGTGATTATTCGGTTAGTGATGAGGATGAGGAGCTTTATGCTGCTCTGTGTTTCGCTAAATGGATATTAATTATGAATTCAAGATGTATTGAAATTGAAGAAATTGCTCGGAAATATAAAAGTGTAGAGGATTTTATTTCAACTATTCAGTAAAGGGGCAGTCACACCGATTTGCTTCATCTATTTATATCCATCGGGCAGCTTGAGTTGTAAAGCGG
>CAZURM010000126.1:0-3114 GCA_964622945.1 uncultured Proteiniphilum sp. | reverse complement strand
TGACCAATAATTTACATCACTCCAATTGGCCTCATCTTGATTTGTTGCAACTTTTACTCTCCAATAATATTTCCCTCTAGATACAAGTTGTTCTCCATCGTAAGGTATGAGATGAGACTCGTCGCTCTTCTTGTTACCTGAATCCCATAGGAGGTTTTGCTCTTTTTCTAAATCATCAAATTTAGTAGCAACCTGAATATGATACGATTCTTGCATTGTGTTTGGCTTATCTGATGTTAGTTGCCAAGAGAATCGTGGTTGCATGGTTGTTAATCCTTGCGGGTTTTCTTGCATTTCAACTTGAAGCGTTGTTGTGTTTGATTTTTTTTCTTGGCAACCAATAAATAAAGTGGCAACCAAGATTCCGATAAATAAATAAATGTGTTTCATTTGAGTAGTGTTTATGTTTTTATAATTCTTACCTTACTTTGATTTAACAATATTTTAGTTTTAAGCTTGATGTTTTCTTTTTTGTATTTCAAAAAGAGTAACGCTCCCTTCTTGTTATCCATTTTTACAAATCTTACAATTCCAATTATATCCCCTTTTTTCATTTGAAAAATAGACTTTGAAGATTAGGCACCCACATGCAAGGCAGAGGGTGGCCTTAATACTCCAAGATTACCAAAACATCAGTTCAAATCACTCTTCAATAACTCTTACCATCTTTGGGGCTTTTATTTCACTTTTTATTTCCCCATTAGCTAATCGAGTATGCTTAACATATATTTCACCAAAAGAAGTAGGAAGGGTGCCCTCTGCAAATTTTAAGTTCCCTAAATTAGGTTTAATTAAAACTGTTTTACTTCCGGGCTCTAAGACTTTAAAGCCCAAAACATGTTCAGTGAGCCATGAAGTTGGTCCAGATGCCCAGCCATGACAGAGGCTTGCTCTTAAACCAACATAACAAAAGTCTCCTCCATCTGCATGAATATCAAATTTTGATTGAACTGGAAGTTTATCTATTCGAGAAGCTATCAATCTTTCGGAGTAATTAAAATTCTCCCAGAAAGTTGTAGCACCTAAATCCAACATTGCTCCCCAATAATCAGAAATAATATCCATGGCTTCATTGTATTTACCATCTTTAGCTAAAGCTTCCAACATGTAATATCCATAAAAAGTAGCAAAATCATTCGAGCCATTTTCTAATATAACTGACGATCCCTTTTGTGCAGGAATAATATCGGCCAAAGATAATAATGCTGCAGCTTGCTTATTGTTATGATCTTTTGCTGTGTATTTACTTAACAGATTAAGTGCATCATCACAAGTCCTTTTTAATATAGGGTCATTTAACCAAGTAGCAATATCTTTTGCAGATTGTATGGTTAAAACTGTTAGTGCTTGAATACCTGAATGAATAACATCAGGATTTTCTGATGTTGGCCAGTCTAAAAAGCGTTGTCCATTTAAATTCTCTTTGCCATTTTTGTCGATTTGTTCAACTATTTGATTTACCAGTGCTGTTAAATAATCATGCTGTTCTTTCAAATATGAAAAATCACCTTGATGTAGATATAAATCACGATGTATAATTACCCACCACATCGAATAAGTAGTCATCCCATTCATCCAACCGGGTAGAGGAGTAGTTTCTTTTGCAAAATCTAGACTTTTGTTCATCACCTCGTTTTCTCCAAACACCCTGTTAATGGTGGCAACTTCAGGGTGCATGTCACCAACCCACACAAGGCGATCTCTTTTGATGCCATCCCACAAATACTCTTGCATATTTAAATGAACTGTATAAGCACCTGTTTCCCATATTTGATTAAGTCGTTCATTATCACATTTGAATGATCCTAAATAAGGTATGTCTCTATAGCGAGCTATTGCTCGAACAGCTTTGATAGGTAAATCTACGTCTTCATCCAGCAGGTCGATTCGCACAAAACGGAAACCTGAATTACCAACATCAACAGTTCCAAGCCAAGGTAGCGATAACTCAAAGTCACGCAATGAGTGGTCATTAGTTGCAGAACTCATCCCTGGTTCATCAGAACCAAAATCACTCATAGCTTCCGAAACAGATTCTCCAAATCGAATACGTAGTTTTATCGGTTTCTTGTCAGCTCTTATCCCTGCAGCTATTTGTATTCCACCATAAAGTTCGGTTCCATAATCCAATAATATAGAAGCTTTATTATTGGAGTCGGAACGAAGATTACACATACCTTCTCCACTCGTTGAGAGTTGTCCGTTAAAGCTTTTCAGCAAAACATCTGAATTCTTAATAAAGTCGTTTCCATTATCAGATTGCCAAATAATCCTAACAGGATTGACATAGCTACGTGTTATCTCATCCTGCTCTAAATTGTTCTTAAAACTATTTTTTAAAACATTGTTTTGAGAGCAAACAAAGAAAGGGATAATTATACCCATTAAAAGATTGAAAAACTTGAATTTCATATTAATACTATTAGTTTAGTTCATTTATTAAGTACAGTCACTCCACGTTGAATATCCATTTTCCTGAACCTATGTTCTCTATGACAGAAAAGTCTTCTTTACGGCGGAATTTAATAGTTTGATTATTGAGTGTTACTTCTTGCTTCTTAGAATAGTATGGTAGGTAAACATCAGCTGTTGAGTTAGCAGGGATGTCAACTTCTAAGTTAAATGATTTCTCAGGATTATTGGAAAATTTCATATATACGTCTCCTCTAATAGTTGGGTGTTTAATTTCGGCCGATTCAAGTGTTCCAGGCTGAGGTTTAATTCTAATCTTTTTAAAACCTGCTTCTATAGGTTCTATGCCCATTAGTTTTCTTGGTATCAAGTTTGCAGGAGCTGCTCCCCATGCATGATTCCAATCTTGGTTGGGTTTGTATTTGTTGTCCCAGGCCTCCATAGTAATAGTTGATCCTACTCTAATCATATTGTACCAGCTACGATCTGAAGTAAAAGTTAGTAAGTCCAATCCATACTGCGCATCACCTGCATTAAAAATCGCATCCAACAAAAATTGTGATCCATAAACACTACACGCCATTCCTCGCGAACGGATAAACTTAATCACTGATTCAATATTCTTTTCTTCAACAAGTCCGAATGCTAATGGAAACATATTTGCGTGAAGAGATGAATGATCTGTTCCTATTCCATCTATGT
>CAZURM010000125.1:0-3178 GCA_964622945.1 uncultured Proteiniphilum sp. | reverse complement strand
TGGAAAAAACGGTAAAATAGACCCCTTAAAAACGGAGGAAAGTGACCCCCTAAAGTTATGTGCTTAAAATAGTCAAAAGTTATCCCGGATTTCAGGGTCTGTAAGCAGAGGATTTATGCCCGGTTAAACTTTAATTTTTTCTGATGTTTTCCTTCACTTAGGTCCACATTATTTTACAAACATACTGATAAGTCCTGATATTTATTGATAGGACCTCTCTCTATTTTTGTTACAGGTCTCCATTTTGATTTTTAGCTTTTCTTTTCCTGATTGATTCTCCATAGAGTTCTACCCTTAAAGAATCATGTACCAGCCGATCAAGGATGGCATCAGCTACTGTCTTTTCTCCTATTGCTTCATACCAGTCTTTGACAGGCACCTGTGAGGTTATCATGGTTGATTTCTTCTGATGTCTGTCTTCCATAATATCCATCATGATTCCTCTTGATGCAGAATCGAAGGTTTGCATGGCAAAATCATCCAGGATTAAGAGATCCATTCTCTCAATACGTTTAAATTCATTAAGGATGGTTCCTTTAACCTTGGCTATTTTCAGACTGCTCATCAGCTTGGCGGTGTTGGCATAAAACACCCTGTATCCATCCTGACAGGCTTTATTCCCCAATGCCGTAGCCAGATAACTTTTTCCTGTACCTGTGGGTCCTGTGATGAACACATTCTTATTATCCCTGATAAAGTCCATCCCGGCCAGACGTTCTACCTGATTACGGTCCAGCCCTCTTTCAAAAGCATAGTCAATTTCCTCCATAAAGGCGGTGTAACGGAATGAAGCTTGCTTGATAGCCCTTTCTATGGCCCGGTTACGACGATTATCCTACTCATTGTATACCAGATGGTAGATAAACTGATCCTGAGTCATCTGCTCTTTGAGCGTATTCTCCAAAGAAGTCTTAAAAGCGTCATACATTCCGTAAAATCGCATCTGACGCAGCTTCTCCAATGTTTGATTGTTCATGTTGTTCATACTTGTAAAATAATTTATTGTTTAACTCTAATTTATTGATAGTAATCTTTTCCCCGGATATTTTCATGTTCGGGGATATTGTTTGTTTCTTCGGGTATTTCGATAAACTCGGATTTGGTTTTAAGGATATCCTGTATCTCGGAAAAACTGTAACGGTCATAACTTGCGGCAAGCCTGCAGGCAGCAGCCAGACGGGCGGGACCTACTTTTCTTGCCAGCGAAAGGATACCCGAGCAGCTCTTATTGGCTTGATCCACATAACGCTTTTTCTCCATCACCTTACGTATATAGCGCTCTACATCTTCATGGATATCGGATGCTTCTTTAATAAAAGCTTCCGGACTCCACTCCAGTATTGCTTTGTGCTTGGGATGAAGATGCCCGGGGTCAGTGGTATGCTTAAACTGCAGGCGGCTACGGGTATGGCTCGCCACCAGCGTATAGCCGTCAAAAACCTGTACATCCTCACTACTGTAAGACAGTTTCAGTTTCTTCCCGATGTAGGTATGAGGTACGCTGTAATAATGAATGTCTTCGCTAAGGCGGATATATCCATCCTTACCCACAGTAGCCATGGCATGTTTCTTGATCTGGTAACGGATAGGGTTTAATGATTCAAGAGCCTCCCGTTCGATCTCTTCAAAATAAGACCGCCGTGAGTAATTACGATTTGTCAACAACTTATTATTGTGGATCTCTAAAGCGGAGAGGATGGCTGCATTTAGGCTCTTAAGGTCCGGACAGTGCAAATGTTCAATGTTGGTAAATATATCCTTGTAGGTCAGCTTAACGGCATTTTCTACCGGAGCTTTATCCCGGGGTTTACGAACCCGAGCAGGAAAAACAGCTACGGCATAATGTTCGGCAAAGCGTTCGAACTCTTCATTGAGCGTTGATTCTACACGGGAAGCTTTCGTTACGGCGGCCTTCAGGTTATCGGGCACTACGGCCTGAGGAACGCCTCCATAGAAGTAAAAGGCATTCTCACAGGCTGAGATGAAGTCTTCTTTTGTTTGGCCTGCAACGGCTTCCACATAGGTCAACAAACTGCACCCCAGAATCGCCACAAACACTTCAACCTGCCGAGGGGGCTCTCCATGAGGATAAATCCAAAGTTTATCACCCGTATAGTCCACAAACATCTTATCGCCGGCCTTGTGCTCCATGCGCATCGATGGATTATTGATCATACGATAACGCTGAACTGAGATACGGAACTGAGTCAAGCCATAACCATCAGGATGATTCTTAATGTACTTTTGCCATTGCTTCATCGTAGTCATGCCCTTACGGGAGAGTGCTTTGCTAATCTCAGGAAGTAGACTTTCAAGAGTTTCCCGACGTGGATTAACCCTAGTGGGAATCTCTGTAATACAAAAAAGATCATGAAGTTCAGTGTCGCTTTTGGATTGAAAATCATCGAAACTCATTTGTAAACTGTTCCAGGTCTGGATATACTTCTTCACCGTATTACGGGAAGTACGTGCCATCACGGCAATCGTTTTAAGCCCCATACGGGCTTCATACAAACGGATAATAGTCCTTAATTTGGTCATTGTAATGAAATTATTGGCCATAATCTTCTTCTTTTGATTTAGTCGGCATCAAACTAACTAAATCAAAACCCATATCAGGCGATAACTTCAAGGCTATTTTAAACCATTGACCAAAGGGGTCAATATAAACCGTTTTTAGGGGGTCACTTTGGAGCGTTTTTGAGTGGTCAGTTTAAACTGTTTTTCGCTGTCCACTTTCCTCCGTTTTTAAGGGGTCATTTTATCCGTTTTTTCCAAGAAGGCGACTGTTTTTTGCTTTATACCCTATTTCTCCTTTTGTAATTTCATTTGTTTCCCAATTTTCTCGTTTGCAAAATATACCGGTAGAAATTAAAAAACCATTCCCTTTATTTGTAACTCTAATCTTAATGGGGTAGGTACCATCTTTTTTTTGTCTGCGAGTATCTAAATATGTTTTAATAGTAATCATATTATTTGCCTTTTATTTGCACTGTATTTGCATTTAATTTGCCTTTAATATCGCCTTAAAACGGTCAAAAACGGGTATCATTTAGTTAACTTAGTCTGAAAAAGAGCCAAAAAAAGGTTGATATTTAATGCTATCAACCTTATTTCCAACGTTGTAGCGAGAGGGGGGCATGATCCCCCGACCTCATGATTATGAATCATGCGCTCT
>CAZURM010000124.1:0-3201 GCA_964622945.1 uncultured Proteiniphilum sp. | reverse complement strand
AATACGTCAATGCGCGGCAAAATTACAAAAAAGAACCCATTATTCAATACCCCCGGACACTCACTTGCTTCCATCCCCAGCAACAGTCCGGACACTTACTCTTATTTCATGTTGTGCGGTTGCTATTGTTTTGTGTATAGGATTAAGATAAAAATAATTAAAAGTGTTTTAAAGATTCAAACTGGTCGCAAATTGCGACCAGTGCATTTTCTCGAATTATTTGTAACTTTACACAACCCTGTTTCTGAAACTTTTACATTGTCTAAACACCAGTACAAAATGTTTCTTTTCCTGATAGCTATTTAAGCTATCTAAAAAGTAAAAAACAATGGAAATCTTGCAACAACAGTTTAACGATGTGTTTGCCTTTACGGATTCTATCGTAAATAAAAGCAAAGAGATTTTTTTAGCCCTCTGGGAATTCGTTGGTGAGTTTGATAAAATCATTAAGCAAGAAGAAAAAAAAATGCCTTATCATATAAATCTGATTGATGAGTTACGCGCTAAGGAAAATGCACATAGTCGAATATTAGGAAAATTATTACAACAAAAAAGTGCAGAAAGTGGTCATTTCAAAATCTTAGAAAGTTTTCTGAATTTTATCAAAGAAAACCATCACATTAAAGAAGACTTTCAAAGTTTAACTGTAAAAAAACCTATTATAACACAGGAATTTAAACGTATAGATTTGTGGATTAGAGATACAGAATATGCTATCATCATAGAAAATAAAGTTAACCGGGCCTTAGACCGGCCTAATCAATTAGAACGATACATTAATAAAACAAAAAAACAAGGTTTTGACGAGCATCAAATCTATGTGTTGTATTTACCGCCAACATACCGTGAAGAACCAGACGAACAAGCTTGGGGAATATATTTGGAAAATGATATTCGAAAGAAAAGGTATTTGAGCTTGTCTTTTAAAGATGATATCCTTTCTTGGTTAAAGGAAAAGCTTTTACCGAGTATCCGTTCAAATGATAAATTCCTCACATCTACCTTAGAACAATACATTGACCATTTAGAAGGAAAATTTAATATCAGAATAACAAACTGCAAAATGAATATGGAGTTACAAAAATTCATCAGAGAAAAGTTAAATATTAATGACATTGAACCCGAAAAAGCATTTAAAATTGTATCTAAAAAGGCGCAAGTAATAAAAAATGTTTTATTACAATTAGAATCATTACAAGAAAGGATTCAAGATGAAATTGATGAAAAGTTTTTTTCTATGTGTTTCACAGAATTAAAAGCTTTAAATTATAATGTAGTAAGAGTAAACCAAGATTATCCTGAGTATAATGACAAGTCGGTTAGTGTTAGATTAGCTAATAAAACAACCGTTTGGATTGGAAAAGATGATCGCTATTTCTGTCAGGTAAATTCAACTGGTGATATAAAAGAGTTGTCAAAAAAAACAAAACAAATATTTAATGAAATTTTTGAAAATGAGACAGTTGAAGAAGATGATAACTTTTCAATTTTTTCTTATTTAAATGATAAAGACAAAGCTCTTTCTTATTTAAAAGAGTATTGCAAAATAATGACGAAAAGATAATATCAGAATAGCTAAAAGGAAGTTTGCCAACATGCTTATGGAAAGTATGCTTACGGAATTTCCTCTTCTATCCCCCAACAAGCCAATAGACACAATAATAAATATGCGACTACTAGAAGATTGGAATAAAGTAATAACAGAGCATTCTGCAAAAACGAATGAGTTATTGAGTAACTGTAAGAAAATCAGTCGAGATTATGATAAATCAAAAGAAAACATGTCAGATATTGGTTTTAATGTTTTCAAAATCACATCTGATCTGTATTACAGAGAAAATTTTCATAGTGATGTAATAAAAGCATTGTTAGATCCAGAAGAAAAACACTTTCAAAACACAAAATACCTCTATTTATTTTTTAAGTTAATAAATAAATCAAAAAGTTCAATCGTCATTGATGAGGACGATTACAAAAACACAAAAGTTGGAAGAGAGCAATCAAGAATTGATATTTTAATAACTGACGCCTCTTCAAAAAGAGCTATAATCATTGAAAATAAGATTAATAATGCTATTGATCCAAATCGACAGCTACCTAGATATTATAATAAAGTTAAGAAGGATTATCAGATAGATGCAATTGTGTATTTAACGTTGGATTCTTCTAAAAGACCAGACCGCATTGACTGGACAGAAGAAGAATTATTATCCATTGAGAAATTATTAGTTATTATACCATCATTTGATAGAAGTGGGCGTCCAAGCCTATATAATGATTGGCTCCTCCCCTCAATTATTGAAACGAATGATATTGATAGTTCATATCTGCTGAGACAATATGCAAATCTTTTAAAATTTCTAAACACAAATAATATGGATACTGTAAGCTTGGAAAAATTTTATGAAACATTGAAAGAAGTTGACAATTTGAAAACAGCTTTTTCAATCAGAAACATGCTGAATGATTTACCTAAATATTTAGCACAAAGAATTGAAGATAAATACAAGAACAATTATTATCCATTTCAAGATATATGGAAAAACAAAGAAAAGGATGTTGTTGTTTTTGAGGCGTTTAAGATAGAAGAATTGTACCTAAAACTTAATGTTTTGTGTAGTGATCTAGGTTACGAATTAATTTTTTGGAATCCTAAAAATGAAAACTACGACATCAAAGATGATTTTGAAAACTTTGAGATTTTCAAAAACTGGGAATATCGAGGATGTAAAAATCATATTACGAGGAACTTTCTTCTATTTGAAGAAGATTTATTATTTGAATTCATTGATGAGTTATTGGCTATTTTAAAGCAAAAATTATTGAATGGCTGAAAAAAAATAATATTTTAGTCAAAGTGCTGAAAGTCTTAAAGGATTCTCGATTCCTGTTTTGATTTATAGATCAATGAGGGAATCATCATATATTCTTTTTAAGACAGCAATCTGGCATCATATAATTAACAATAAGTAAGTGGTACTTTTTTCTAGAAATTTCTAATTACTTAATTGTTACATCGAAACAAAGACTGTGCTGAGAGTTTCGAAAATGATTTTGTATCTTTATAAGTAAAAAATTAGACATAATGTTACAGAGTCTTTTAAAAATTGGGAAATGGCAAAGTGAAGGTAAAGATAAGTGGGATAGATTTCTTGATTTACCAGATTTAAACAGATCAGATAAACGAGGAAATGCTATTAC
>CAZURM010000123.1:0-3245 GCA_964622945.1 uncultured Proteiniphilum sp. | reverse complement strand
TTCCCTGTTGATATTGGTATCACCGTAGCACCAATCTTCTCAGCACCGTAATGCAAGCCCAGCCCTCCGGTAAATGGTCCATAACCATAAGCAATCTGAATTGTGTCGCCTCTGTGAACCCCTGCCATAGCCAGACTTCTTGCCACTACCTCAGCCCATATCTCAAGATCGGCATGCGTATAACCTACAACAGTAGGCTTGCCCGTTGTCCCGCTCGAAGCATGAATCCTCACAACCTCACTCTGAGGCACCGTAAACAGCTTAAAAGGATAATTATCCCTTAGGTCATCCTTTGTCGTAAAAGGAAGATCTTTCAGCTGATCCACGCTCTTAACATCACCAGGATTAAGACCAATCTCATCAAACTTCTTTTTGTAAAACGGCACATTCTCATACATCCGTCTCATCATACCGGCGAGTTCTCTGCTCTGAAGCTTATTCATCTGCTCCCTATCGGCACACTCAATTTCTCTGTTCCAGATCATATCAATTTTTAGAATTTTCTTTTCCAAGCCTGAAAGCCTTCAGGTTCATTGACACTATTTTATCTCCTTTTCTCTCAAAAAACATCTCTATGGCTTTCTCTAGCTCCTCCGCTGCAATGCCCAAATATGGCGATGCCGCCCCCAGCATGGCAATGTTATATGTTTTTGAGTTGCCCGCCTCCTTAGCTATTGTCTTAGCTTCAACCAAAAGATGCTTGGCAGATGCCCTTATATTTTCAAGTAATTTTTCTTCATCAGGATAATTGTCGATATTCTCATAAGGCTCAGTAGCTGTTACTATCACACCCTCAGGCGACAAGAAAGGCAGGTAGCGTAGCGACTCCATCGGCTCTATTGATAGAATCAAGTCAGCCCTGCCAAGAGGTATCAGGTCAGAATATATCTCATCTGACGATATACGCAGATGCGACTCCACAGCACCGCCACGTTGACTCATTCCATGCACCTCAGCCTGTTTTAAGTTGAGCCCAAGGTTCATAGCTGCTAAGTCGATAATTGATGCTATTGTAAGGATTCCTTGACCCCCTACACCTGCTATAATAATATTCTTTTGCATTATATATCTTTCAATTACACAGTTTCAATTGCTTTTTTTGCTCTTCTTCAGAGTCTGCACACATTCACGTTCCGCAATGATTACAGACACACCATCATATTCAAACTCCTCCTTAAGAATAGCAACATTCTCATCCAGATTCTTTTTCAATGGCTCTATTAATCGTATATGACTCTCTTCCACTCCAAGACCTTTACAGATATCAAAAAACTTTCCCGTACCCGAGGAAGTCTGTCCCCCTGTCATTGCCGTAGTATCATTATCAGAAATGATTATCGTCATAGGCGATTTATCGTTTACAGCATCAAGCAACCCTGTCATCCCTGAGTGAGTAAATGTAGAGTCGCCAATCACACATACAGCAGGTTTCATTCCTGCATCAGCAGCACCCTTTGCCATAGTTATCGAAGCACCCATATCCACACAGGTGCTAATGGTATTGTAAGGAGGTAAAGCCCCCATAGTGTAGCAACCAATATCACCAAACACCTGCTGTTGAGGATAATCCTTCATTACTATATTAATAGCATCAAACAGGTCGCGATGACCACACCCCTGACACAACATTGGAGGGCGACCCACCACAATCTCGGGCACAATATGATTATCTGCAGCTTTAATACCCAACGCCTTAGCAATAACACTTGGCGAGAGTTCACCTGTTCGTGGCAATGCACCATCAAGTCGCCCGCGATATTTTTCGTTACCAAAATAGCCTTTCAGAAGCTCCTCCAGCACCGGATATCCCTCCTCAACAACAAGAATATCAGAATATCTATCAACAAACTCCTTTATCTTATCTTTAGGCAGAGGATACTGTGAAATCTTAAAAACAGGAGTGTTTAGTCGGTTATCCTCAATCACCTCCATCACGTAGTTGAAACCAATACCAAAAGCGATGATTGCCGTAGTCCCTACACCTTCCACCACCCTGTTAAACCTTGCGTTTTCGGATAGAGAAACCATAGTTTCCTGTTTCTCGAGCAAGCTCTGATAATTTTTACGAGCATTGGCAGGGAGCAGTACCCACTTACTCTTTTTCTTAGATGGCTTTAGACTATTCTGTTCACGAGCGTCTTGTTTAATAACAATCGATCTTGAGTGTGACAAACGAGTTGGTATTCGCAATAAAACGGGCAACGCCAACTTTTCCGACAAATCCAAACCATAGCGAGTCATGTCATACGCCTCCTGCTGGTTAGATGGCTCAAGCACGGGAATCATTGCGAACTTACCATACACCCTGCTATCTTGCTCATTTTGAGATGAATGCATAGAGGGGTCGTCAGCTACAACAAGCAGTAGACCACCATTTACACCTGTAATTGATGAGTTCATAAAGCCGTCAGCAGCAACGTTTAAGCCCACATGCTTCATGCACACCAAGCTTCTCTTGCCTGCATACGACATGCCAAGAGCCGACTCATAAGCTGTCTTTTCGTTGGCCGACCATGACGAACGCACCAGCGAATCTCTGCTCTGGGGCGAGTTTTGAATATATTCTGTTATTTCGGTTGACGGTGTACCAGGGTAAGCATATACGCCTGAAATACCTCCATCAAGTGCTGCCTGAGCAATAGCCTCGGCACCAAGCAGTAGTTGTTTCATCTTTTTTAGAAAAAACCGTGTTAATAATATGTTTTATTAGAAAAACGAGGTTTAAGTTTACAAAATTACTAAAAATAAAGTATTAAAACTCCAAATTCTCAAAAAGATACATTCTTAACTTATTACAAAAACTTATAAACATCTGATGCAGTTGTACGTATAACCTACAAACTAAAATAGCATCAGTAAATAATAGAAACATTAGCAAGACTTCAGTATGACCATCACCCTTTAAAACCGAGGTGAATATGAGGCAAGTATGAGGAGTATATGAGGAGATGAAGAGTCAGGTAAGACCAATGTATAGCTAAAGTAGGACTAATGATTCACTATAATTACTCATGAATACCATTTTTTAGAAACATAGGAAATAAAAAAAAGCGAAACTCAGAAGAGTTCGCTTTAGAAAGTTGTTATAAAAAAGTGCTTTGCTATTAGTCGTTCGATCTGTAACCGCGACCACGTGGATTATCACGTGGACCATCCTGTTCATCATCATTTCTGGCAGGACGAGGCAGTAAAACCTTGCGTGAAAGTTTGAATTTACCTGATCTGGAGTCAATATCAATCAGTTT
>CAZURM010000122.1:0-3438 GCA_964622945.1 uncultured Proteiniphilum sp. | reverse complement strand
TCACTTAAATCACCAACTGCAAATGACGGCCCAATAGACAGACCAATATAGCCTTTTCTATGTTGCACCCCATTATCACCATAAGCTAACTGATTTCTAGATTGTCTGACTGTATCTTCTTTAGTAATCTTTTCTATCTCACTGGTTTGGTAAACAAATATATTCCCATCAGCGGTTTGCAACTTAATCGACTCATTAGGTACTTGCTCAATTATTATTCCTCTTAAAATACTACCATTTTTAAGATAAACAACATCAACTAAGTTGTTTCTCTGAGCATAGATAACAACTGAAATTAATAACAAAGAAATTAGCAAAGTAATTTTTTTCATGATTTATTTTTTAATTTTCACCTAACTGTCCCCATAGTTAGATATTAATGATTAAAAATGTGGGGGAACATCTTGCAGTTAAAGACAAATATTTTACATTTAACAACAAAATCACTTTTTTATATGTATTACAGTTGTACAAAGATTACCTATATAAACACTTGTAATATATGTACAGATAGAGTTATTTTTCTATTTTCAATTAATAATTAAAATCACAAGGATTTAAACCTACACTTCCACCTATTAGACCTGTTAAGAACATGATCCAAACAGCCAGCTACCAAGAGAAATAAGGATAAACAATCCTACAAGACCCAGGAAGATTTGCAAAATTATATATCCACAGCCCATGCCTGCGCCTACTGCTCCTGAAACTGCATCTTCTGTTTTACCGGAACTAAAAAAACCAATTAATCCGCCTATAGCTGCTACGATTAATATCACCCATAACCATGTCATAGTATTAATTTTAAATTGTTAGTAAATAATATTTTTGGGATATTCTAATTGAATGTTCTTCGAATATTAGTTTTTTTTGATTTCTCGTGCAATTTAGTTAATTATCTAAATCAAACAAAAATTTTGGCTACATTTTGTCAAAATAATTAAATAAATCAGAAGCTATTTACATAGTTTGATAAAGCCCCAACCCATTACTTGAACGGATTGGAGCTAACAACAATAATAAACACAAATAATGGACAAATCGTCCTTAACTATTTTCTGCGAGAATATACAGTATTATTATCGAGAATATTATTGTACATACAATTTGAATAAATATTGCCATAATGCTTATTTACTATTAGTTACTAATCTATAAACCACGCATATTCTTTATCACCATGCAGAGCATTGCAAATTCCTTCTGTTAAGTGGGATGCATTGAGACTTCTGTCCAGAAAGTTGTCGATATAACTACTTTTATTTGCTCCTGTTAATAAATTATATACGTTCCACATACTAATTTCCTTATAGTCATCTACTATTCCAAAGTTTTTATCGTTATAATATGACTTAGCAACAATATTGATTTGAGAATCTGTCATTAACAGTTCAGGCAGAAGTTTCTTTTCTTCAGCAGGTAAGCACTGATATAGCCTTGTTTTACCAATAAATTGAGCAAACTGATGTTCAGACAAAAAGCTGTTTTTGTAAGCATTAAGATAGTATAGGTGCTTGCTAATATTGTAACGCTGAAACAGCTTGATCACTTCTTTATAAAGATCACCTGTGTTCATCACCTTTACTTCTGACATATAACCATCTGTATTAACGCACATATTAGTACAGACAAGATTCTTAAAACCTATAAATAGCTTAAATTTCTCCATACCTTTTTTGCTGTACAAGTTCTCATGATTATAGGCTCTTACACCACCAATGGTTAGATTCAGAGGACTTCCTTCTATGGTTTCACTAATTGAAGGCACTTCAAAGCAAAATGCCATCCTTTCGTAGTATTGAGTCTTATCTGCCTCTAAGAGCTCCTCTACAGGCTTATGAATAGCTTCTGGTATTCTCCCCTTAACAATATGAGAAACCCTTATATCAGGCTCCTCTATAGTCTCACCATTGAAGAAGTGATTGGCTGCCTCCCAAACTGTTTCAATAAATTCAGGATGTGAAATAGTTACCTCGTTATCTTTGCTAAAAACTGGTATCACACAGTCTTTCCTAAGATGATTTATATCTACATCCTTGGTATTAGCTTCTATAAAAGGATTTCTTTTCCATCTTTTTTCCTGTTTAACACTCTTATGCGTTTCATTCTTGTTATTAATTATTTGTAGAGTAGGAACTATTAATTGATTCCTAACCGGTTGTAACTGCATTGTTGCTTCCATTTTTTGATAGATTTGAATTGAAATTGAAATTAATTATTGGTTTCCTGGACTGTTCACTTTCCTCTTGAAGTCTAGCTTTCTTCTGCATGAAATCAGCTGTTAGCAAAGGATACCATTCAGGATACTGGTGATAAATCTCTCCCAGTTCTTCCACAGTAGTAGCATTTTGAATTGTTGATCTGACTGTATCTACATTCATACCATCATTACACCAATTCAGAATCTTCTCTCCTGTATAGGAGTTAATCATAAACTCAGGTTTACCCATGAAAAGACCTGTCCTATCTTTACTTGCAGTAACATAATGTTTAATATCTACATCAAATACGATAGTAAATTCATAGTCAATCCCATCACGCATCACTGCTTTAAGTCCCACCTTTTCAGGGACAAGTTTTCCATTCTTTTCATTTAATACATAATCCTGCTTGGTTCTAAGTGTACTTATAATATGACACTTGCTCTGCAGAATCTTCTGTATAAATGAATTCATTCTTGGAGTAATTTTCCCCCAATTAGTGAAAGAATTACCCTGCATACCTGAGTGTAATTCAAGAAGATAATCCCAACATTGCGACATGGAGTCAATAATGATCACTTCTATTCCTGCTTTTTCACATATTTCAATCGCTTTAATGTAGTTCTCAGGGCTGAATGGCTCCTGAAGAGATAAAATATTATAGCCCCCTAAATGTGCATAGAGGTCTGCACTACTGTTCTCTGAATCAATTACAGCTATTTTGCTCCAATCTTTTGTCAGACCATTTGCTAGAAGTAAAGATGAGTATGTCTTGCCACTTCCTGCACATCCTTGAATAGCCATTTTTATCTTGGCTTGCTTTTTAGATGATTTTCTAAGTTGCATAATCGTTTTGTTTTAAGTTAAAATCAAAAAAGCAGGGTATTATGCCCTGCTTAAATACTCCTATAGATAGATGCTTATATTACAGCCAAAGTGGTTGCACCTCTTCCCTCACCTTGCTGATGTAATAGGTAAAAAGTATCTCCTGTATCTGAAGATAACACCTCAGATATCATTGGATTTGTTAACTGACCTGATGTTGCTTTTCTACTTACAGCACCTGTTTCAACTCCATACACGAAGAAGATTTTACCTGTACTTTCATTTTTCTTAATCTCAAGTTCATCAACATCATACATCTCCTTAAACTGATCAACAGTCATTGTTTCGATAAATTTTAAATTCCTTTCCATATTTGTAATTATTTGTTGTTTGCCAGGGGGACTATCCCACT
>CAZURM010000121.1:0-3467 GCA_964622945.1 uncultured Proteiniphilum sp. | reverse complement strand
AACTCAAAGTAGAGAAATGCTTTTTTTGTGAGATTTTTTACTACTTTTGTTTAAGTATATAACTCAAAGTACAAAATTCAATACCTCGATGACTTATTACCTTCAAGTCATCTGCATTGATTTCATCAGAATATTTGTAAAATATGTATTGGTGAAAGTTTTGGAGAAGTATTATTTAACGTGAAACTACTAGTTGGTACTACTTTTATTACATTTACATCTAAGCAACTTAATAATTATAACTATTCACAATCTATCAACTTTTTCTATCAGAACAATTATTTTAATATGCGACTAAAAAAGTATTCTGTTTTATATTTAGTTTTACTTACTATCTTATTTGTTTATCCATCTTGCAGTAAAGATACCCCTCAAATACCTCAGGAAGAAGTTATCGAGGAGGAGGTTATTGAACAAGAAGTTTTTGAACAAGTCGTTACTCTAAATCATATTGAAGCAACTTTGGAGATTGATGATAAAGTTATTTTAATACCAAAATTTGGTGATGTTGATATTCCAAAGAGAACTTATTCATGGCAAGTTGAGAATCCTACAATTATCAATATATCAGAAAATGAAGATTATTCTGCAACTATAACAGCTATTAAAAAGGGGAAAACTTTAATTGCTTTTAAATCGGAAGATGGAAGATTAAGTGCGGAGTGTAAAATTACAGTAACTGATACTGGAAATATTGTAGTAAAGCAAATATTAGATGTAGATTGGAAACTAGATAAATTATCAGATAACATTGTTTATAAATATCATCACTTTAACGACCTTTTTAATTCAAATCAAAGTGTTTCCGTTCTTGATATTGATATTAATAAAAACTTAGTGGTTGATATAGCTTATGTTACTTCAAGTTTTTTAAAAACAAGTGATGCTGGAATAAATGCAGATGCAACTGCTGCAATTAATGGGAGTTATTTTAATACTACTATCGGTGGATCTACCGTTTTTCTCAAAAAGGATGGAAAAGTAATAAATTCAACAAGAATGGGATTTGATACATATAGAGAAAATGCAGGATTTGCTATTCATAAATCAGGAGAAATATCAATTATCAAAAAACCAGCAGGTAAATGGGATTTCACGGCAGTTAACACCGTACTTGCATCAGGTCCTTTATTGATTTATGATGGTATTTTGTTAGATCAAATAAATGTTGCATTTAATATGAACAGACACCCTAGAACTGCAGTAGGGGTTACTGATAAAAATCATTTAATTGCTGTTGTTGTTGACGGCAGACATTCACAAGCCCATGGAATGACAATTGAAGAGCTTTCAATATTAATGGATGCTTTCGGATGTAAAGAAGCTATGAATTTAGATGGGGGAGGTTCTTCAACCTTATGGTTGAGAAATCGAGGTGTAATAAATTATCCAACTGATAATAAAAAATTTGACCATGAAGGGGAGCGTGGAGTAGCCACTGTTATTACATTTACGTCTAAGTAATTTACTAATTTTAATTATGCGCTTTTATTTAATTTTTCTATTATAAAAATATATTAATATGAGACTAAAAAAGTATTCTGTTTTATACTTAGTTTTACTTGCTATTTTATTTGTTTATCCATCTTGTAGTGAAGACACTCCTCAAATACCACAGGAAGAAGTTGTCGAAGATGAGGATATCGAAGATGAAGATGTTGAGGAAGAAATTTTAGAGCAAATCGTTACTTTAAGTGAAAATGAGGTGACCTTAGAGATCGATGATGAAATTATTTTAATACCAGAATTTGGTGATTTTGATATTCCAAAGAGAACTTATTCATGGCAAGTTGAGAATCCTGATATTATCGATATATCAGAAAATGAGGATTATTCTGCAACTATAACGGCTATTAAAGAAGGAGAAACTTTAGTTATTTTTAAATCGAAAGATGATGAACTAAAAGCGGAGTGTAAAATTACGGTAATTGATTCAGGCGATGGAATAGTGAGGATATTGGCAATTGGCAACAGTTTTTCTCAAGATGCTCTTGAATATTATCTTTATGGTTTAGCTGATGCTGAGGATATTAAAGTAGAGATAGGTAATTTATATATTGGCGGTGCATCATTAGATTTGCATCTAACAAATGCTGTAAATAATAAAGATGTCTATCAATATAGAGTAATAGATGAGGAAGGTAATAAAACAAACACACAGAATACTTCGATTGGCACAGCTTTGACAGACAAAGACTGGGATTATGTAAGTTTTCAACAACACAGTCCTTATTCTGGTAAATATGATTCATATACGTATCCTCTTCCTCGTCTCTTTAACTATGTTAAGGAAAAAACCACCAACTCAAAAGTGAAGTATGTTCTTCATCAAACATGGGCTTATGAACAAACTTCTACCCACTCTGGATTTGCTGGCTACAATAATGATCAAATGACGATGTATAATGCTATTGTTGATGCAGTGTGGAGGGCTAAGGATCTCGTAGATATTGATATTGTTGTTCCTGCAGGGACGGCAATTCAAAATGGTAGAACAAGTATAATTGGAGATAACTTTTGTAGAGATGGATATCACTTAGATGTTAATATTGGCAGATACACAGCTTCATGTGCTTGGTTTGAAACAATTTTCGGTAAGAATGTTGTTGGTAATTCTTATAAACCAACAACTTTATCAGAATATGAGGCGGAAATTGCTCAAAATGCTGCATATTTTGCAGTAACTAATCCAAAAGAAGTAACAGAAATGGTGGATTTCCAAACTGTTGGTACATCCGTACCATTGACTGATCCAGTCTTTATTAGTTTTGGATTGACTGATCCAGTTGAGGGATGGAATGGCTTCTTTGGCTGGGATGGCTCACAAAAAGGTGCTTATATTCTCAATTTAAAAGATAGTAAAGGAAAAGAAACTGGAATTTCTGCACGTATTACTGAAACATTTAATTCAAGAAATACTAATGGGGAATTAGCTACTTCTACTGAATTTAATATTCCTTCAAGTATTTCTAAGTATAATTTTTATGGAAACTCTACAGACACATGGGGAGAAAAAGATATAAAACAAAGCACATTTGTTTTATCAGGGTTACTAAAAGATAAAAAATACAATTTATGTTACTTTGGTTCAAGAGGTGGAGTATCTGTAAGAGAAAGTCGTGAAGTTAAGTTTATTTCAAAGGGTAGCAATGAGGTGATTGTAAATTTAGAGTCTGCTAATAATAAATCAAATATTGTATGTGCAAATAATATGCAACCAGATGATAAAGGAGAGATTGCTGTTACTGTTACAGCAGGTGATAAGAATAATAATAAATATGGATTCTACCATATTACTGCTATGCGCATTTCTCCAGCCAATTAGTGAATATTATTAATATAATCAATATATCAATTTAAGTATTGAGTCAACTCAAAATAAGATTACTTATACTTACTAATAAAATATTACTATGACTATTCAACATTATGCCATCGGCATCGATCTCGGCGGAACATTCGTAAAA
>CAZURM010000120.1:0-3670 GCA_964622945.1 uncultured Proteiniphilum sp. | reverse complement strand
TGCTTTCAATTAATAACGTGCACTTACAACGTCCCAATCTACAATTTTCCAAATTTCCTTCAGGTGGTCGGCACGACGATTTTGGTAATCAAGATAATATGAGTGTTCCCACACATCAAAACCAAGAATCGGAGTCAACCCTTTCGTGATAGGATTACCGGCGTTACTTTCCTTTTCTATGAAAAGTTTACCGCTTGCGTCCTTTGCCAGCCACACCCAGCCTGAACCAAACACGGAAACTCCGGCAGCATTAAATTCTTCTTTAAAATCATCAAACGACCCAAATTGCTCTTTAATTGCATCGGCTAATTTTCCCTGTGGCTCACCTCCTCCATTTTCCTTGAATGAAGTAAAATATATGTTGTGATTCAAAATCTGTCCGGCGTTATTAAAGATTGCTCCATCGCTCTCTTTTACAACTGTTTCCAGATCTGCATCTTCAAACTTAGTACCTACTACAAGTCTGTTTAAATTATCAACGTAAGCTTGATGATGTTTGCCATAGTGAAGTTCTACCGTCTGCTGGCTTATAACCGGCTCTAAGGCATCGGTTGCATAAGGTAATGTTACTTTTTCAAATTTCATGTTTATAATATTTTTAGAATTGTTGTCTTCGTTATTCTTTGCATTAGAGTTATTGCAACTAATTAGAGCAGCTGCAACTATACTCATTAACAGGTAATAATGGACTTTTCTCATATTTTCGTTATTTGTTTAGACTTACAAATATATAACGATTAGTAATAACGTATTGTTCGTTAAACTCTTTGCATCATCTATATCTTTATTAAAGTCACATGAGAACAAAAAAAGTCTGTGCGTTAATGCTCAGACTCTTAAACTTTTATAGCCTATATGCTTTTAAGTATTAATTTTTTCTATTATTAGTTGTCTTTATTTATTGGTTTGCTAACATCCTCAATATGCTCACTTTCCATATTTTTATTACTACCCAACTTCATCTCTTTAGTAGTCACATTTTCAGTAATCATCACCTTTTCTTCAGTCACTACTTCAGTTTCAGTTGTTCCCCTCTTTTTAGCAACACCCTCTTCGTTCAGTTTATCTTTATTCTTGTCGATGGTCTCATCGATTGTATTTTTGGTGTTGTTTTTATTCTTGTCGATAATTTTATCTTTATTTTCTTCTGTCTCCGTCTGTGTATGAATAAATACACTACTATCTCCTGAACCAACATATTTTAATGAATCAGTCTGTTCTTCAGAATCAGCTTTACTGCTTTCCAAAATCTCTTCAGAACGTGAAATCCAAGGTCTCTTTCCAAAGATTTGTTCTAAGTCATTTGAAAAGATTATCTCTCTTTCTAGTAAGATCTTAGCCAGCTGACCATGTCCGTTTTCCTTTTCAGTCAGTATCTTTTTAGCACGTGCATACTGCTCAGCAATCATCGCCTTAACCTCAGAATCAATCATTTTAGCTGTCTCATCACTATATGGCTTAGAAAACGGATACTCCTGACCCGAAGAGTCGTAATAGCTTATATTAGGCAGTTTCTCACTCATACCCATATAGGTAATCATGGCATACGCTTGTTTGGTTACCCTTTCAAGGTCATTCATTGCACCCGAAGATATCTCTCCTATGAACACCTCTTCAGCTGCACGACCACCCAATAAAGCACACATTTCGTCAAGCATCTGCTCTTTAGTAGTAATCTGACGTTCTTCAGGCAGATACCAAGCCGCACCCAGAGCTTTACCCCTAGGAACGATCGTCACTTTAACCAATGGGTTGGCATGTTCCAAAAACCAACTCAACGTTGCGTGACCCGCCTCATGTATAGCTATAGTTTTCTTCTCATCCTGAGTTATAATCTTATTCTTTTTTTCAAGTCCCCCTACTATACGGTCTACAGCACTCATGAAATCATCCTTTTGTACCGATTTCTTCTTATTGCGAGCGGCAATAAGCGCTGCTTCATTACAAACATTGGCTATATCAGCACCCGAGAAGCCTGGTGTTTGTCGTGCCATAAATTCCACATCTACCGAATCATCTATTTTAATTGGACGTAAATGAACCTTGAATATTTCTTTCCTGTCATTCAAGTCAGGTAGTTCCACATATATTTGTCTGTCAAATCGACCCGCTCTAAGTAAAGCTTTATCTAATACATCTGCTCGGTTAGTTGCCGCCAGAATTATCACACCACTATTTGAACCGAACCCATCCATCTCTGTGAGAAGCTGGTTAAGAGTATTTTCTCTCTCATCATTCGATCCGAAGTTGGTGTTTTTGCCCCTTGCTCTACCAACGGCATCTATCTCATCGATAAATACAATACAGGGAGCCTTCTCTTTTGCCTGTCTAAACAGATCTCGCACCCTTGATGCACCAACACCCACAAACATCTCAACAAAATCAGATCCCGATATTGAGAAGAAGGGCACATTGGCCTCACCGGCAACTGCCTTAGCGAGCAATGTCTTACCTGTTCCGGGAGGACCTACCAATAGAGCACCTTTAGGTATTTTTCCTCCAAGGTTTGTATAATTATTAGGACTCTTCAAGAATTCTACAATCTCTTGTACTTCCTCTTTTGCTTCAGAAAGTCCGGCTACATCTCTAAATGTAACCTTCTGACTTGAATCGCGGTCAAACAGTTGCGCTTTAGATTTTCCTACATTAAATACGCCACCACTGCCACCACCAGCACCACCTTGCATTCTTCTCATCATCCAAACCCAAAACACTATAAGTAAAAGAAAAGGTAGAAACGTAAGTAAAATACCCCATACTTCGGAGGTAGTATCAAATCGCACTTGGATATCGTAACTCTTTTCTGATTTCACGCTATCAATATATTCAGAAATAGCGTCAGGTGAAGGTCCTTTTACTAATATAATAGGTGTTCTTCCCGGTCTTGCCGATTCACCAAAAATGTAATCTACAGACTCGCTGCGCACTATAGACTCAGCAGTCTCTTTATTGTTATAAATAACAATGCTCTCTATACGGTTATCAGCAACGTATTCCTGAAATTCCGACCAAGTGACCTCCTTCACAGTGTTGTCCTGTCCAAAGAACCACATCCCCATAAGTATAGCCAATACTACGGCATAAACCCAGTATGGGTTGAAAGGTCGTTTTTGATTTGTACCTCCCAACTTAGGACGCATGGTAGGTTGTTTATCTTTTTGTTTATTTTTATTTATATTGCTCATTTAGTTTATGTCTCCTGTTTTGTATGTTGAGAATCCTTTGGTTATAATTAACAATTACTCAGGGAATAAGTTTTTAAACTATTGATGTAATACGCTCCGATTGCGCATCCTCCCATAACATATCTAAATTATAAAAGCTTCTAAGCTCAGGAAGAAAAATATGAACAATCACATTGCCGTAATCCATTCCAATCCATTCAGACTGTTGTTTGCCATGCACTCTTATAGGATTCTCATGCGTATTTTCTTTGACAACCTTCTCAACGGATTCCGCAAGTGCCGAAACTTGTGTAGGCGAATTACCTTCACATATTACAAAATAGTCACATACTGCTCCAGTGATACCTTGTAAATTTATTGCATTTATATTCTTTCCTTTTTTCTCTTGAATTCCTTCAATTATGTTTTTTACCAGTAAGCTTTTTTCTGTCATTCTTTATTTTAAGTGAGTTAATACTACAAATATAGGTTGTTTTTTCTGAAAT
>CAZURM010000119.1:0-3681 GCA_964622945.1 uncultured Proteiniphilum sp. | reverse complement strand
CTATGTGCTGATGAACTGTGACGAGCTTGACAGGCTGGATTGGGCGGAGGCGGATATACCAATTGTAAAAGAAATAATGAAGCTATGAATCAAGGAATATACGAAGCGTTGGTGACGCAACTTGTTGAGAGTGAAATATCGAAACTAGATCATGACGAGTTTTACATAAAGAAAAATAGGATTGATAAAGCAGAGGCTGCCATATTGCTCTCTAAGCATTTGGCACAATCTATTAAACGTGCTTTATCTACTATAAGGGGTGAGCATCAGCTTGAAAGGCAGATAGAAATTGCCAATAGGATTATTCTGTTTCTGAAAGATGAGTTAAAGATTGAGGGGTTTGAGGATGATCTTGTAGAGACAGAGGGGAAGATATTGAAGGCTGTTTTTTCAAAGGTTGATGCGCACTTTTCTGATGTCGATTTGCACCTGAAAGAGATAACACCCTATACACGATTGACGTACAGTGAATTGTTTACGGGTGGCAATGTTGGTTTGTCGCTCGAGAGTGAGTTGAAGAAAGAGATTTTATCTGCTGATAGGATTGATTTTTTGGTCTCATTTATTAAGTTTAAAGGTATTATTATTCTTGAAGAGGCTTTAAGGGAGTTTGCTAATAGGGGTGGAAAGCTAAGGGTTATTACAACAACCTATATGGGTGCATCGGATTATAAAGCTATTCAGCTGTTATCGAAGTTGAAAAATACGGAGGTGAAGATATCGTATAACAGCGGTAATGAACGATTGCATGCAAAGGCATATCTGTTTTATAGAAATACGGGGTTTCATACTGGATATATTGGTTCATCCAATTTTTCTCGTTCGGCACTAACGGATGGGCTGGAGTGGAACTTGAAGGTGACAACCAAAGAGGTGAGCCATATAATTGATAAGTTTCAGAAAACATTCGATTCATACTGGGAGAGTACCGACTTTGACTGCTTTGATGATGAGAAGCATAGAGAGAAATTAATCAAGTCGCTAAAAAAGGGTTCGATCTCTAAAATTGATATCTCGCCTACTGCCTTTTTTGATTTAAAGCCATATCCTTTTCAAAAAGAGATATTGGAAAAGTTGGAGGTGGAGCGGACGGTTCATAATAGAAACAGAAATTTGATTGTAGCCGCTACAGGTACCGGAAAGACGATGATATCTGCTTTTGATTATAAGCAGTTTAAGGAAAATAACGATACGGCAAAGTTGCTGTTTTTGGCTCATAGGAAGGAGATATTGGAGCAGAGTATGCTAACATTTAGGGGTGTGCTGAAGGATAATAATTTTGGTGAACTGATGGTGGGTGGCATCGAACCTGCCAATTTTAGACATGTGTTTGCGTCGGTTCAGTCTCTTAACAACCGACTAGAATTAATGAGTTTGAGTGCTGATTATTACGACTATATTGTTATAGATGAGGCTCATCACCAGGCTGCTAAGAGTTATAGGGGTATTATTAATTACTTCAAGCCAAAGGTGTTGCTTGGTTTAACGGCTACTCCTGAAAGGATGGATGGTGGGGATATTCAGGAGGATTTTCACAACAGAATAGCTGCAGAAATAAGACTGCCTGAGGCTTTGAATAGAAAATTGCTCTGTCCGTTTCAGTATTTTGGAATAACTGACAGCATTGATTTATCAAATGTTTCGTGGGAGAGGGGTAGGTATGTGGCTAGTGAGTTGAGTAATTTATATACTACAAATGATAGAAGAGTAGGGGAGATTATCTCCAATTTGGAAAAGTACACAAAGGACAAACATGATGTTCGTGCATTGGGTTTTTGTGTTACTATGGCTCATGCTAAGTATATGGCAGAAAAGTTTACGCTTGCAGGGTTTAAGGTTGACTATTTGACAAGTGAGAATAGTTTTGATAGGGATGAGAAGAGAAGGAAGCTAAAGAAGAAGGAGATAAACTATCTTTTTGTGGTGGATATCTTTAATGAGGGGGTGGATATTCCTGAAATAGATACAGTGCTGTTTTTGAGACCTACAGAGAGTCTTACTGTGTTTTTGCAGCAATTGGGTAGAGGGTTAAGGCTGACAGAAGGCAAAGAGAGCCTTACGGTGTTGGACTTTGTGGGTAATGCACGCCCAGAGTATAATTTTGAGAATAAATTTAGAGCATTAATAGGTAAAACAACAACATCGGTGAAGAAGGAGTTGGAAGATGATTTTCCGCATTTGCCATTGGGCTGTTCTATTATTTTAGAAAAACAAGCAAAGAAATCTATTCTTGACAATATTACACAGGCTACAAGTCATCGTAGGAATCAATTGATACAGAAAATTCAGCAGTTTGAACATGCAACTACGTTGCCTTTAACGCTGAAGAATTTCACTGAGTTGTATCACATTCCTCTTCAGTTTATTTATAGGCGTGGTGGATGGAGGAGGTTGTGCCAAATGGCAGGTAAGATTGAAGATTTTGATTCTGGTAATGAAAAGGAGGTTCTTTCGGCTATTGGCAACAAGTGGCTTTCGACCAACTCGATAAGCTATTTCAGTTTTGTACTAAGGCTTGCCAAGCAAGGGTTTGATATAAATATTGAGGAGTATAGTGAAACTGAAAAGCAAATGCTGCTGATGATTCATTACGATGTGTGGCAAACAGCTGCAGGGTTTGATGGTTTGGAGGAGAGTATAAAGGCAATTGGTGCAAACAGGGTGATGGTGGATGAGATAATAGAGTTGATGGAGCTATTAATGGATAGGGTGGATTTTAAGGAGTTTGATATTCATCTTCCTTATAAACAACCTTTGAAAGTGCATTCTCGTTATACAAGAGACCAAATAATAACTGCTTTTAATTTTAGTACTTTCGATTGGAAATATCCAAGTAGAGAGGGGGTTGCACTTAATGAGGAGTTGAATACAGAGTTGTTGTTTATAAATCTAATCAAGTCAGAAGAGAATTTCTCGCCAACTACTATGTATGATGATTATGCTGTAACTGATACTCTGTTTCATTGGCAAACACAAAATTCGGCAAGACCAGATCGTGGTAAAGGGCTTTCGTATATTACTCACGTAGAGGATGGAAAGCGTATTATGCTTTTTGTGAGAGAGAAGCCAAGAGACGAATATGGCAATACTATGGGGTATGTTTTTCTTGGCGAGGCTATTTATGTTGATTCGCATGGCTCGCAACCCATGAACATCACTTGGCGTTTGCATATACCAATGCCCAATTATTTGTGGAAAGATGCGGCTAAGTTGTCGGTTGGGTAATGTATTTTGGTTGTGTAAAATGTTAGAGCAATGAATATAAAACAAAGATTTGGCAAAAAAGTGAAGCTTTTTAGAAATGCCAAAGGTTGGTCACAAGAGAAACTCGCTTTAGAAGCTAGTATTGATAGAACTTATTTGCCAGGTATTGAAAAGGGAGAAAGAAATGTGTCAATTATTGTGGTCGAAAAGCTTGCTATTGCATTAGAAATTGAGATAAAGGACTTTTTTTGATGACAGTGTTAAATAGAAAAGCATAAAATTAAATTAACGCTAATCAAAAGAGAGGCTTTCTAAAACACTTTTTAAATTTTGAGTAGTCATGAATACAATCAACCACTTCACAGTAGAATACATTACCCCCAACAAAACCATCGAAATTGTTAGTATAAAAAACTCTGACAATCTATTTTATATTTATAACTACCAAGGAAATCACTTTCGTGTGTTTACAGAACT
>CAZURM010000118.1:0-3801 GCA_964622945.1 uncultured Proteiniphilum sp. | reverse complement strand
GTTTCACTATAAAACTTTTATTCAAACGAACCAGTTTTTCAATCCAAGGATAGATAAGTAGATTGTCACCTATGGCTATCTCTGTAGTATCTATATTCTTGTAGAAAAACAACATATTTAAAAAAGCAGCATCAAGCACTATATCACGATGGTTGGAAATGAATAGTTGACCATCATTCTCTTCAATATTTTCCCACCCAAAACCATTCATTTCAATGGTTGTCTGCTCAATCAATCTATTTATAATAGGATATACAATTTTTTTCTGAAAATCATATTTCGATCTACACATAGACAGCATAGAAGTAAACTGATCCCATGTATATGGTTTTATGATAGTCTTTGCAGCCCTTTTAAACCCATCATCAGCCACAAGCTGAGCGATAGCCTCAGGCACCTCACTGTCTTTTATAGGACGTATATCATCAAATTGATTATCTGAGTTGTTCATATAGCCATTCTTCATATCTGTGATTTAATGTTATTGCCTTTATTGATTTCGGTTTCAATAATATCTGTTAGCACATTTTGCATGTTAAGACCAGCAGCTGCAACTTGCTGTGGAATAAAGCTTGTAGATGTCATCCCTGGTGTAGTATTAACTTCCAGGAGTATGGGTGTATTTTCGGATATAATATAGTCAGCTCTGATAATACCTTTCGCATCTATCAGTTTATATATTTTTTTTGTTTCTCTTTGAATTTCCAAAGTAAGTTCTTTTGAAATACGTGCAGGCGTAATCTCTTCAACTTCCCCCAGATATTTTGCTCCGAAATCAAAAAATTCATTCTTACTCACTACTTCAGTCAGAGGCAGTAGAGTAAAACCTCTTTTTGTTTTATAGCAGCCACATGTAACTTCAATACCGTTTATAAAGCTTTCAACTATGACTTCAGGTGCCTCTTTAAATGCTTCGCTAATAGCTTCATTTAAACTACCTGATTCCTTTACTTTTGTCGTAGCAAAGCTTGAACCACCTACGTTTGGCTTAACGAAAACGGGTAAACCTAGTTGACTCACAATTGCATCGGTGTCAATTTCATCATCCTCTCTTAACAATATTGAGTCTGCAACTTTGACACCAAAACTTTTAAGAAAATTATTAGAAATATATTTATTGAAAGTGAGAGCAGAGGATAATACACCGCAACTTGAATAGGAGATGCCCAGCATGTCAAAATAACCTTGCAGCAAACCATCTTCACCGGGTGTGCCGTGAATTGTGTTGTATACGAAATCAAAAACAATCTTTCTTTCATCTACAATGAAGCTGAAATCATTTTTATCTACAGGAAGATAGTTGTTTTTATATTCCACGGTCCACGAGTCACGCTCTATTTTCACCTTAAATGTGTTATAAATATCCTTGTTGATAAATGAATCGATTCCTTCAGCACTCTTCTCTGAGATAATCTTTTCTCTTGAATAACCTCCCCAGACAATAGCTATATTTTTCTTCTTATACATATTTAAATTAGAGCATTTAAGATACTTAAATAATTATTATTCAGTAATATGATTATCAATATAAATCTCTTGAAGATGTATAAACTCTCCACTTTTCAATAACTGCATTTATATCATCAGGCAACTCACTTTCAAAATACAGGTTCTGTTGGGTTACCGGATGCACAAACCCCAGAGACTGAGCATGAAGACATTGTCTGGGGCAAATTTCAAAACAATTATAAATAAATTGTCTGTATTTTGCAAAACGTGTGCCGCGAAGTATTTCATGACCTCCATATCTCTCGTCATTAAAAAGAGTGTGCCCCAGATATTTCATGTGAACACGAATCTGATGTGTTCGTCCTGTGTCAAGTTTGCACTCCACTAGTGTGGTATAGCCAAACCGCTCAAGCACACGGTAATGAGTTACGGCTGTTTTCCCTTGATCATTTTCTGGAAAAACTTTCATCAACATTCTATCTTTGGGATCGCGACCGATATTTCCTTCAACTGTACCGCTCCCTTCTTCTACATTTCCCCAAACAAGCGCGGTATAAAGACGTTTTGTTTCCTTTCGGAAAAACTGACTTGCAAGGTTTGTTTTTGCATTAGGTGTTTTTGCGACTAACAGCAAACCTGAAGTGTCTTTATCTATTCTGTGTACTAACCCCAGCCTGGGATCTTCTATATCTTTTATGTTTTCATAATTAAGATGATATGCTATGGCATTAACAAGTGTTCCGGTGTAATTTCCATGACCTGGATGTACAACCATTCCCGGAGGTTTATTGACAACCATCAGATAATCATCTTCATAAACTATATTTAAGGGTATGTTTTCGGGAATAATCTCCAACTCACGTTTTGGCCAATCAAGAACAATGGAGACTACATCTAGCGGCTTGACTTTATAGTTTGATTTTACAGGATTACCATTTACAAGAATTGAATTAGCATCTGCAGCTTGTTGAATTCGAGTTCGTGAGATACCTTCAATACGTACAGATAAAAATTTATCAACTCGTAGAAGACCCTGACCCCTATCGGCTACAAATCTATAATGCTCAAATTTTTGATGTTGATCCTGAGAATCTTCTGTAATATCATCTTCATCTTCAGGCAAAAAGTCGATGCTGTTAAAATCATTTTCTGTCACTAAGCATTTATTTAGAAAAAAGAATCATCAAAACTGCCTTCATCATCAGACTGATTCATTGTATTATTATTTAACACACTAGGTGCAATAATAATATCATCACGTACACCCAACGAATCTGCAAGTTCGCTACTGCTGACTACCAGATTCAAGGGCGACCCAGCGGGAATTCTTTCATCAGGACTCAATGGCCTACTGTTATACTCAACCGCCATAACCAATCCTGAGTATCGTGAGGGCACCTCTTCTATTGAGATTTGTGTAAAACCAAGAGAGTTGAGCAATGCAATGGCTTGCCGTGTAGAATAGTCTACTAGCCCCGGAACAGCTATTTGTTGCGGACTTTTTGAATAGATGGTTACATATATTGATCGTCCTTCTTTTACTTTGTTGTCAGACTTTGGTGTTTGATCTAAAATCGCACCAGGCACTGCATCGCGGTTATAAACAGAATCAATAACTTCAACATGAAGACCTTTAGCATTTAAAATAATGTTGGCTTCCTCTACTTGTAGTCCTTCGAGCCTGGGGACTACCACGTTTTGTCCATGTCTGGTATAGAAATGCAGATATAATAGCGTTATAATAACAAGTACAATACCTGTTATTATCATTACAATTAAGTTTTTGATTATACTATTTCCGAAAAGGGGCTTATCGGTCTTTTTTTTGCTCATATCGATAGCATTAGTAGTTGTTTGAACTATTTTACTTTTACAAAAGTAACAAAAAAATGATTGCAGAGGAATATCAAACAAAAAAACAGAAATACGGCTATACCGAATTCCTGTTTACCTACGTATAAAAAACATCATTTCGCAGTTAACATACATTCTCGACTACGAATACAATAGTTTAGATTATTAAAAATCGTCGGATACACTTAACCTTGCTCTGCCTTTAATACGGCGTGAAGCAAGCACTTTTCTACCGTTCTTTGTAGCCATTCTGGAACGGAAACCATGTTTGTTTTTTTTCTTTCTATTTGACGGCTGAAATGTTCTTTTCATTTGACTATATTATTATTTACTTATTCAAATTTAGTAGATCTGTTTGGATCAAAACCTTTTATGGGGTGCAAAATTAGAGAAAAAAAATTAAAGAACCAATTTTATTAATCGGAAAAGTATTTATAATAACAATGCTACTAAGATAATACATTGGTATAACTACACCCAGACCAACTCTCTGTCTAC
>CAZURM010000117.1:0-3840 GCA_964622945.1 uncultured Proteiniphilum sp. | reverse complement strand
CTACAAACGATATTGAGTTAAAAGACCGTTTAGTGGCTATTAATCGTACTACTAAAGTAACAAAAGGAGGACGTACGTTCACATTTGCGGCTATGGTAGTCGTAGGTGATGAAGATGGTATCGTAGGTTGGGGATTAGGTAAAGCAGGTGAAGTTGCTACAGCAATAGCAAAAGGTGTAGAAGCAGCTAAGAAAAATCTGATTAAAATTCCTGTGTATAAAGGGACTATCCCTCATCAGCAAACTGCACGTTTTGGAGGTGCTGAAGTTTTTTTGAAACCTGCAGTGACAGGAACAGGGGTTAAGGCTGGTGGTGCGATGCGTGCAGTGCTTGAGAGTGTTGGGATTACAGACGTTCTTGCAAAATCTAAGGGATCTTCAAATCCGCATAACCTTGTGAAAGCCACTATTCTTGCACTTACTGAATTGAGAGATCCACTAACAGTTGCTCAAAACAGAGGTGTAAGTATGGAAAAAGTATTTAAAGGATAAAATTAAATCTGAAATGGCTACAATAAAAATTAAACAGACTAAGAGCAGAATTGGAGCTCCTAAAGATCAAAAAAGAACATTGGATACTTTAGGTCTTACCAAAATGAATCGAGTAGTTGAACATGAGGATAATGCCGTCGTAAGAGGACTTATCAATAAAGTTCAACATCTGGTCACTGTAATAGAATAATTAAAGTATAAACGGTTAAAAAGATATATAAAAATGGATTTATCGAATTTAAAACCGGCTGCTGGTGCTACAAAAACTAACAAAAGAATTGGTCGTGGTGAAGGCTCGGGCAAAGGTGGTACCTCAACTAAAGGACATAAAGGACAAAAATCAAGGTCAGGTTATTCGAGAAGAGCTGGTTTCGAAGGAGGACAGATGCCATTACAGCGTCGTGTTCCTAAATTCGGATTCAAGCCTTTAAAGCGAGTGGAATATAAAGCTATAAATTTAGAAACTCTTCAAGATTTGGCCGATTCGCATGAGCTAACGAAAATTGATATAGAAGTGTTGATGAATGCAGGACTTATCACTCCAAAACATTTGGTGAAAATTTTAGGTAAAGGCTCATTAACAAGTAAATTAGATGTGGAAGCTCACGCTTTTTCAAAATCAGCTGAACAGGCAATTATAACTGCAGGTGGAACCGCTGTAAAACTCTAGTAAAATGGGATTTGTACAAACAGTAAAAAATATCTGGAAAATTGAGGATCTTAGACAGAGACTTCTGATAACCTTAGGATTTATCGCTATTTATAGGTTTGGTTCTTTTGTCGTTTTACCGGGAATTAATCCAGAAGCGCTGGTTGCACTTCAACAGAACGCAAGCACAGGGTTACTTAGTCTGTTAGATATGTTTTCTGGTGGTGCTTTTGCAAATGCTTCGATTTTCGCACTAGGAATAATGCCTTATATTTCTGCATCAATTGTGATGCAGCTTTTAGGTATTGCCGTCCCTGCTTTCCAAAAAATGCAGCGTGAAGGTGAAAGTGGACGTACTAAAATTAATCAATATACACGTTACCTTACACTGGCGATATTACTGATTCAGGGACCAGCATATCTTTATGGAGCTGTCGGTTCAGCTATTCCAGGTGGTTTCTGGGATTGGGTGTTACCTTCTACAATAATTCTTGCCGGCGGCAGTATGTTTGTACTTTGGCTTGGAGAACGAATAACCGACAAGGGAATTGGTAATGGTATTTCGTTTATCATTTTAATTGGTATTATTGCACGTTTACCTCAAGCATTGGTTGCTGAATTTGACCGATTGGTTAATGCTCCTGGAGGACTTATTCTTCTATTACTGGAGCTCTTATTCCTTGTAGCTGTTACAGCTGCTGCAATTATGCTTGTTCAAGGTGTAAGGAGGGTGCCTGTACAGTATGCAAAACGAATAGTTGGTAATAAACAATATGGTGGTGTTAGGCAATATATCCCACTTAAGGTAAACGCAGCTAATGTTATGCCTATTATTTTTGCTCAAGCTCTGATGTTCATTCCCATCACTATAGCACAATTCTCTGTGAGTGAAGGTGGAGGTTTCTGGGCTGCATTAATGAATCCTAGCAGTTTTTGGTATAACCTTTTATTTGCATTGTTAATAATAGCTTTTACTTATTTCTACACTGCGATTACTGTTAATCCGATTCAAATGGCAGAAGATTTGAAACGTAATAATGGATTTATTCCAGGGATTAAACCAGGAAAGAAAACAGCAGAATACATTGACACTATAATGTCTAGGATTACACTGCCTGGTTCTTTTTTCCTTGCTACTGTAGCTATACTTCCTGCTTTTGCAGGTTTGATGGGCATTAATTCTATGTTTGCTCAGTTCTTTGGAGGTACATCTCTTTTGATTCTAGTTGGTGTTGTACTTGATACGCTGCAACAGATCGAAAGTCACCTTCTGATGCGTCATTACGATGGGTTTTTGAAGTCAGGAGCGAAAATAAAAGGTAGAACAGGCTCTGCAGCAGTCTATTAGTGTTTTAGTAATATGAATAGCAAAATGATCATATTAAAGACTGACGAAGAAATCGAATTCATGCGTGAAGCAAATCGTTTGGTTGGAATGACACTAGGAGAGTTGTCAAACCATATTAAACCAGGAGTAACGACGCTTGAACTAGATAGAATCGCAGAGGAATATATAAGAGATCATGGTGCAATTCCAACCTTTTTAGGATATGGTGGTTTCCCTAATTCAATCTGTACTTCGGTTAATGAGCAAATAGTGCACGGTATTCCAAATAATATTCCTCTTAAAGAGGGAGATGTTATTTCGATTGATTGTGGCACTCAATTGCGGGGTTTTTGTGGTGATTCGGCTTACACTTTTTGTGTAGGCGAGGTTGATGAGAAGGTTAAAAAACTTCTTCAAGTTACTAAAGAATCGCTTTACAAAGGAATTGAAAAGGCAAAAGCAGATGGTAGAATCGGTGATATTGGTTCAGCAATACAGGAGTATTGTGAGAAAAGAGGATATTCAGTAGTTCGCGAACTGGTTGGTCATGGTATTGGCAGGCAGATGCACGAACCTCCTGAAGTGCCTAATTATGGTAGACGAGGCACAGGTCCGCTTATAAGTAATGGAATGTGCTTAGCTATTGAACCAATGATTAATATGGGTGGTAAAAAAGTAGTATTTGAAAATGATGGTTGGACAGTGAGAACAAAAGATCACAAACCTTCTGCACATTTCGAACATACAGTTGCTATTCGTAATGGTAAAGCTGATATCTTGTCTACATTTGAATTTATAAAGGAAACAAACTAGAAAACTTAAACATTAAATAATGGCTAAACAAGCAGCAATAGAACAGGACGGAACAATAATAGAAGCATTATCAAATGCTATGTTTCGTGTTGAACTTGAAAACGGACATGAAATTACAGCTCATATATCCGGAAAAATGCGAATGCATTATATCCGTATTTTGCCTGGTGATAGAGTAAGAGTGGAGATGTCTCCTTATGATCTTTCTAAAGGAAGAATTTCGTTCAGATATAAGTAAATGATTTGGAGATAGTAGTCACATGTAATATCTTGTACATCAAAAAGAATTAATTAAGAGAAATAGAATATAACAGAGCACCTGATTAATCAGGAGAATAACAAGAAACGAGCAAATAAAAATAAAAAATATGAAAGTAAGAGCATCCTTAAAGAAACGTTCGGCCGATTGTAAAATAGTTAGAAGAAAAGGCCGTTTGTATATTATAAATAAAAAAAATCCCAAGTTTAAACAGCGTCAGGGATAAAAAGTATATCACTGTAATTAAATAATAAGAATATATATGGCTATAAGAATTGTTGGTGTCGATCTGCCGCAGAAC
>CAZURM010000116.1:0-3987 GCA_964622945.1 uncultured Proteiniphilum sp. | reverse complement strand
TGCTCATTATATGGCAAATGACACCATGGAATATCGAATCGAGCTATCAAGGGACCTTTTGATAATACAGAAAAACACTCAACAATATAGAGGCAGTATAAATCTAATAAGCAGTCACGAATTAATTGCGATTCAAGCAATATGGTACAGAGACGGAAACTTTTCAACTACTGTAAGTAATATATATAAAGAAGTATATGGATATGATATTGCAAATGATGAATTACCCTATGAGGAGCGTTTAATTTTAGAGGAATCATGTAAAACAACTGAACATTTTAATTTAATAAAAGAATTGTTAGCCTTACAGAAAAACAAATTTTTATTGATGAAAAAATACGGTTTGCAATCAGATATTGAAAATAGACTAGCAAGGTTTGTTAAAGAAGAAAGCTAAGCATGATAATAAAAAGCATAGAGCTATTAAATTATAGAATCTTTGAGGGGTTTAATAGAATTAACTTTCCAGAAAAATCGGAAAGTAAAAACTTATATTTAATCCCTGGAAAGAACGGTTTTGGGAAAACCACCTTTTTACATTCTTTAATGTGGTGTTTGTATGGGCGAAATGCTAATGAGGTTAATGAGACATACAGAAAAGAGGTTAATAAACTAGGGTATAATAAGCAGTTAGAGCAGAACCTTAATAACTCTACTTTAAAGCAATTGAAAAGCTCTAAGTACAAAGAAATTATTAAATCTGTTAAGAAAATTGGTTACTCAGAAGAAACGTCTTTTATTAAGGATTTATCTACTTATTCAGTTGCTATTGAATTTGTTGATATTTTGATTCCATCAATACCATGTAAATCCATTAAGATAATACGGAGCTATGATATAATTACAAAAAAAGAGATTGTTGACATTTTGATAGATGGAGTTTCAAGTGAACTCACAATAGAGTTGGGAAATGATCTTTTCATAAATGACTTCATTTTAAGTAAAGAAGCTGCTGGATTTTTCTTTTTTGATTCAGAAAAAATAGTTTCTCTTGCAGATACTAATACTATAGAGGCTAAAAGGCAATTAAATTCGACATATAGTGAAGTTTTAGGTATCAAAAAATACGAGGATTTAAAAAAAAATCTAGAAAACTCTAGGATGCGATTCAGAAAAAGGTCTAAAGATATAACCAGCAGAAATAAACTTTTACAACAGCTTGATAAAAAAAAGGAACTCAATAAAAAATTAGACATTAATGAAAATAAAACAACTAAATGTTTATTTGAATTAGAGAAGTTAAAAGAAAAAAATAATAATCTACAAGTATTACTGCTAAAAGAAGGTGGCAATGCGTCAATTGAGTTTTTATATGAAAAAGAAGCAAAACTAAATTTATACCGCAGTAATGATATGGCGTATAAGCGCGAGCTAAAAGTGTTTTTAGAATTTGCTCCTTTTGCTATAGCTAGAAAATTATTTGAAAAGACTAAGCGTCAAATAGAAAAAGATTTTAAATCTGCGGAATCATCTATTACCAGCAGTAATATTAACTCTACACTTGATTCGATAATTAATGAGTTGGATAAAAAAGTGACTGCTATTATTTCATCCAAAGATGAAGGAGTTAGACTACAGAAAGTGTTGGAAAATTTAATCACAGCCCATAAAAAAACTAGAGACAGAGATGATTATTTGATGAGTATAGGGCGAGAAGAATATGATGAATTTACAGCTGTTTTTTTTAATTTAAATTCTACATATAAGATTGAATTCGAGCATTTGGTTGATGATTATAAAAAAAATAAGCAAAACCTAGATCGTGTAAGTAGAGAAATAAGGAGGATTTACAATAAAGAGTCTGACACAGTAATAGCTGAACTTAGAAATAAGAAAAACATATATGAAAAAAAAATCAAAAACACAGAAGAAGATTTAAGATTATTACATGAAGAAAAAGGCTCTATAACTAATGAATTAGCTATCGTAAAAAAACAAATATCAGGGTTGAGTAAAAAAGTAAGCTTAGATGGTCTAGATCATAAGAAAGACTTATTGGCACAAGAGTTAATCAGTGAACTAGAAACATTTTTGACCTACTTTAAAGAAGAAAAGAAAACTTCGTTTGAAGAAAAAATTAAATCTACACTAAATTCTCTAATGCATAAATGCAATTTTATTTCCAAGGTGGAAGTTGAAGTTAATAACGACTTGATCGATATTCACTTAATCAGTAAAGACGAAAGTGTTATTAAAAAGGAAAGTCTATCTAAAGGAGAACAGCAATTGTTTGCTACTTCTATCTTAAAAGCATTGGTGGATGAATCAGGAATTATGTTTCCTGTTTTAATAGATAGTCCTTTACAGAAATTAGATAAGAGACACGCTGACAAGATTATCAGAGAGTTTTATCCATCTATTTCAGAGCAAGTAATCTTGTTTCCTCTATTGAATAAAGAATTGACAGAAGAAGAGTATGAATTAATGAGGCCATATGTAAATGCCTCTTACTTAATAGATAACAATAATTCGAACTCATTTATAAAAGAGGTTGATATTGATGTTTTAATGAACTGCTAATATATGTTTTCTCAAATAAGAACAAGTGGTAAGAATAAGATTTTGGTTACAGAGTTAACTCAAATTTTCAATCTTGGGGCAGAGAATATTATAGCTCGTATAGCGATTGGCTATTCGTTACAATCAGGGATTAAATTCTCTCCTTTAGATATACAAGATTCACAGGGCAAGGAGTATAGTAAAAAAGTGCTGTTTGGAAACCTATATTTTATATATGAAGCTATGATTTGCACTTATTACCAAATAAATAATAAAAATAGAGATATACCAAGATACTTTAAGTTACATCTAGACCATGGATTAGAGCTAATAAATAAAGATATAAAGGACAACCCAAATTTAGTGGGATATGATTATCTATTTAATAAAATTCAAGAAGGATTAAGCGAAGTATGATTAATACTGAGTTTAAATACATAGCTATTGATGATTTGGTAATCAATAAAAAGATTTCCGTTCGTGCAGCTAATAGTTTCAAGCAGGAAAAATTTTTAAATTTATATGATATCATATTCTATTACCTTGTACATAATTCCTTTTTGAAAATTTATGGCATAGGGGAAAAAACGGACCTGGAGTTATCAAAATTCTGTGAAGAGTGTTTGTCGGAAGAAGTTTCAGATTTTTTAAATGGGATAGAATCTTCAACTAATCGATATAAAAGTAATCTTAACAAGCTAGATTATAATGATAGAACTAAACAGTCTGATTATAATAACAATACCGCTGAAGAGACTACAGGCAATGTTCAATTAAAAGAATTTCTTAGTTTGTTAGAGATAAGGGAAGAAACAAAAGATGGTAAAATAAAAGCAATATCAAATATAGTAAGAGAAAGAAGAGAGGAAATATTTTTACGACTACTGAGTGATACACAAAAGCGGCTGCTAACCCAAAGGTATAATGAACAAAAGCACACTTTATCAAGAAGAGCGAAAACAGCATTAGCTAATATAAATTTTGAATCATTTGTCAAAGATTTCCTTTTTGCAGCTAACACTAGTTTTTTAAAAATTAAGAATATTGGCAGAAAATCGGTTGCAGAGCTAGTAGATTTAAGAAACAGCTTAATAAGAGAAGTTTTTATAGTAAGTGCTTATTCTGAAGCTACTCTTTCAGATCTTATAGTTAGGGAAACGAAAGCAGATTTATTTGTTGACGAGTATGTAGATAAGTTTTACGATAAACATAAACATTTCCCTATGTTCAGAGTAATTGAGCATTATCTAAAAACTTCTTCTTATAGGGATGTTCAAATTTTACTACGTAGTTTTCCTTTTTTTAAAGATTGTAAGGTTTATCAACTTTCAGAAATTGCTAATGAATTTAATTTGACAAGAGAGAGAGTTCGACAAATAAAAAATAAAATGTTTCTATTTTTTTTCGATCTAAACAATAAAAAAGAAACTACAAAAAAAGATTTAAAATTAATTAAAGGACTCATTAGTAATACAAAGGATTGGGAAT
>CAZURM010000115.1:0-4075 GCA_964622945.1 uncultured Proteiniphilum sp. | reverse complement strand
GCAGCATACACCATTAATTTTGCCCTTAGAGCCAATGCCGTGCCCTTCGTGGGTATAGCTAAAGTAGTTTGATCATTTAGGTTCGGATCCCTCAGGCTATTCGCGATATCCGTCAGTTCACTATAAATGAAATCCACCACCTCATCAACAGAATTTCTTGCATAATCAATATCAGTATTCGTTGGAGATTCTACAAAATCCATAATTGGAATGGGACCGTAAAGCTCAAATAATAAAAAGTGATAATAAGCTCTTAAGAACCTTGCTTGAGCCTTTAAAAACTCAAATTCAACTTCATCAATATAGTCCGTTTCTCCCGTCATAGGGATAACTTGCGCTCTTTCAAGAAAAATATTAGTCTGCCGTATAAATAGCCAGTAGTTGTTCCACCTATGTCCTCGGAAGAACGAAGATGTAGGCTGCTCAATATTCCAATCGGTTGATTGAGCGTTTTGATCGAGTTCGTCCGCTAAAATGGGCCATGGATTACCGTAGCCGTTTGCGCCGAAAACATTGGCCACATTTGGAATACCCAAATATGCATCCATCAACCATCGGCGGGTATCTTCAGGATTGCTGAAAATAGATTCATAGCTTCTTTGTTCAGCCAACTCCTTTGATACATCTAGGAAATCTGAACATGATGAAAAGATGAGAGTGACAATTGTTAGAAATAAAAAATATATTTTTTTCATATTATATATACATATTATGTGTTCGTGATAAAATATTTGTTAGAAGGTAACCTCTAAACCCATTGTCCAAGTCCTGGATAGCGGATATCGGGTACCACCACCCCCGGAGTTTCCAATTTCCGGATCAAACATTTTCACCTGATCCCATACATGAAGGTTATGGCCCGACACATAAATTCTGGAAGCAGAAAGGCCAACCTTGCTTAACAATTCTTTCTGGAAGTTATATCCAAATTCCAGGTTCTTAAACCTCAAGAAATTCCCATTTCTGTACCAATACGTGCTAGAAGTCCAGTTGTTACCCGTGTTACTTATCCGTAATCTTGGATAAAACGCGTTCGGATTTTGATTTTCAGGCGTCCATCTGTCTTCAACAAATTCTTGTCTAACATTACTTTCTATTAGACCCCAATAAAATGGCTGGAAAACCGAAGTACTACTATTCATATTTACTGTAACATTGGCTACTCCTTGGAAAAACGCGTTAAAATAAAGACCTTTCCAATCTAACCCAAACCCAAAGCCATAGACCGCTTCAGGAACTTGAGGATGGAATCCGTCGGGATCATATACTCTATCTTTATCATCAAGCAAACCATCACCGTTTATATCCATATATTTTATGTCACCCGGATATGTATGTGTATCCCACGGAGTTCCTACCAATCCATCTTTTAATTCATAAAGTTTTTTACCGTGGGCGTCCGTTGTAATATTGAAATCATCTTCTGTAAAGAGTCTTTCTGCAATTAATGGTAATTGACTTCCATGGTTTACTAATCTTTTACCGGTTCTTTCCATCCATGGATATATCTGTGGAAGTTCGTCATACTCTAAAATCTTGTTTTTGGCATATGTTAGAGTACCTTTTCCCGATAGTCTGAAATCTCCAATTATATGACTTAAATTGATACTTCCATCTAATCCTTTATTTGATACAATACCGTAGTTCTGCCAAGGATTCTGTCTAAACCCTGCTACGTTCAATACTGTACGTCTTTGGAGTAAAATATTAGAGCGCTCATCATTAAAGAAGTCAACTGAAATGTCTACTCTGTTACTCCATAAACCTAAGTCGACACCGATATTTCTTTTATCTTCGATTTCCCATGATAATCCGGGAGATTCGAATCTGTTTTCAATCAACCCAGACATGCTATTCTGTGTTCCACCAGACGTAATACCCCATGCATATGAACCAGAACCACCAAACGTTGGCATATACAAAAATCTGGCTCCTCCGGTAGCGTCATTACCCGTACGTCCTACTGAGGCTCTAAGCCTGAAATTTGAAACGACATCAAGCAATGAGGATGGAAAATATGGTTCATTTGAGACGTTCCATGCTACACCAACTGCCGGAAAAAACCCATATCTATGGCCTTTTGCAAACTGCTCACTTCCAGTAAAGCCAAAATTGAACTCAACCGTATATCTGTTATCATATGTGTAAGTTCCTCTACCAACGAAAGATTCTTTTCGATATGCCAAAGCCTCATTATGCAACTGCCTATGCTGCCTATTACCAAGCAACAGCCCGGTAACAAAGTGAGAACCAAAATCACGCGCATAATCAACAGCTGCCTCTAAGTAAATCTTTTTAGCACTATTATTTGATGAAGCAGGATTACCAAATTTGACTTCATCCTCAATTTTTCTATAAATAAGATTGCCTTCATCATCTCTACCTTCTGCAAAATATGTAGCAGGATTCTTCGTTCTCGAGTTGAAGTAATTATTATCAGAGTCATAACTTACCATCCCCCTTGCTTTCAACCCGGGTGTAATAAAATCAAGCTTTTGTTCAAGATGAACACTAGATTGTATAAAAGATCGATAAGTTTTCATATAACCATGCTCAGTTAAATAAACCCATGGATTCTGACGGTTACCCGTAAATGATGGGTGCTGCGCAAAAGTGCCATCTGAGTAAACAGGAGGTATTAAATAAGGTGGTATACGAGATATTCTGTTAAAAATATCCTGTGTCCCATTTCTTGGTCTATTTTGTGATAGGTACTGTCCACTAAAATCTACACGCATAAGCGTGTTTTCAGTAACATCAATATCAATATTACTTCTCAAACTATATCTTGACACCCTTGCATTATTATCATATTCCGGATTTGTTTTAAAGTATCCGCTTTCACCGTAATATGCACCCGATACGAAATACCTCGCCCGGTCTGTACCACCCCTGAAGTTTAACGTGTGCCGCGTATTATACGTATTGTCATTAATTAGCGCGTCCCACCAGTTTGTACTTGGATATAAATCCGGATCTGCACCTGTTCTATACAGTTCAAGAAGTTCATCAGAAAACACTTCTGATTCACGACCATCATTTATAAGACCTTCGTTATAAAGGGAAAGATAGTCATAAGAGTTAGCATATCTTGGTTCTCTGGTTGGCGTTAAATAACTAACTTCACCTCTATATGAAATTTTAGCTCGCTGTGCGCGTCCACGTTTAGAAGTGATTAAAACAACACCGTTTGCACCTTGTGCACCATACACCGCTGTCGCCGCCGCATCTTTCAGTACAGTAAATGATTCTATTTCATCTGCCTCTATATCGTTTAGGCCTCTGGGAACACCATCAACCAATACCAATGGAGAAGTTCCACCTGCGAAAGAACTAATCCCTCTTATCCAAAACTCTGCCTGGTCATACCCCGGCTCTCCCGATCTTTGTACAGAAATAACGCCAGCAATCTGTCCTGCAAATGTATTTGAAAGTTTACCAACCGGAGCTCTTAACTCTGTACCGTCTACAGATGCAACAGCACTAGTTACACTCCCTTTTTTTTGCTGACCAAATCCAACAATCTGAACCTCTTCAAGCATTTGGCTCGATTCTATCAATACAACGTCTATAACCCTTCTACCATCAAGAGGTATGTTTTGAGTTTCCATTCCAATAAATGAAAACTGTAAAGTTGCTGTAGGGCTTACATCAATATTATAACGTCCATCGTTGTCAGTAATAACTCCTCTTGAAGAGCCTTGTACTGTAATAGTAACCCCAGGCAATGGGAAGTCATCCTGATCCTTTACCGACCCTCTAACTGTAACTGTCTGTTGTTGAGTAGCAGCTACTTCTTTCTTATCGAGAAAGATATAGTTCTTATCAACTCTGTAAGTTAACGATGTATTAGAAACAAGATTATCAAGAATTTCGTAAATATCTTCTCCGGCTAACTCTATGTTAACGTTTTTTGCACTATTAAGAACCTCACTGTTGTAGAAAAATACATAATTTGATTGTTCTTCAATTAATGATATGATCTCTTCTATAGTTGCATTTTGAGCTTTCACAGACATCTTTTCGTCTTGTGCATAGCTACCCGTGGCATAACTGCTAAAAACTCCGAGAAGTA
>CAZURM010000114.1:0-4151 GCA_964622945.1 uncultured Proteiniphilum sp. | reverse complement strand
CTTCCTCACAGGCTGTATCACCTCCTCCAACAACAGCTACCTTTTTCTTTCTGTAAAAGAATCCGTCGCATGTTGCGCATGCCGACACACCTTGACCTGCATATTTTGTCTCGTCTTCAAGTCCAAGATATTTGGCTGTAGCACCTGTAGAAATAATCACTGTATCAGCTTCAACTACCTTTTCGTTATCTATTGTTACTTTTAATGGGCGTGATGAGAAATCAACTGCTGTTGCTCTTCCCGACATCACTTTTGTGCCATATTTTTGTGCCTGTTTTTTGAAATCTTCCATCATTTCAGGACCTGTGATTCCATCAGGATAACCGGGGTAGTTTTCAACGTCTGTTGTAGTGGTGAGTTGTCCACCCGGCTCTAACCCTTCATAAAGTACAGGCTCCAGATTAGCCCTAGCAGCATAAATAGCCGCAGTATAACCTGCCGGTCCGGATCCAAGGATCAGACAACGAACTTTTTCATTCATATCGTTTCTTTTATTTTAAAATATTATTTTAACTCAAAGATACTACTATTCCACTATATCTGAAATAGATATAGCATTAATCTATTCAAGTTAAATGGTAGATATAAGTTTAAATTTACTATCTGAGGTCTATTATTTCAACTCCTGGATAATCACTTCTATTGAATGTAAACTCCGTATCATTAAATTTGAAGTTATCATTATAATTTGTGATATTAATTTTTGTAATAAGATTGTTGGTTGTGGTAAGAATAACCTGAACAAGTCTGTTTGTTGTTTTATCTATTGCAACAGATATCTCTTTAATATCATTGTTAGCTGAAACAGCAAGCATATTAATTGAATACACATTTTGATTGTTCACAGTGTTTGAAACCGGAGCGTTGAGTGTATATCCGTCCGTATAAATTTTAAGTAGTGCAAGTGGGCTTATAGAGGCTAGCTCACTATCTGTGGGGTTGCTGATATTTACTTCTTCAACCTCTTTGAGTAAGACCCATTGGGTTGTTCCATCGAACCAAACAGTCATCTCATCCATTTCAAGACGAAACTTGTCTCCTTTGATAAATGCTTCTCCTGTTTGAGGGTATAGGTTGGTGTCTCCTGCTTGCCCCATACTTGATGTGAATGACAGGTTGATACCGTCGGATGCCATGTATCCTGCGTATGTTTTATCAAGTATCTCTTTTGATTCTACAGAGTTTTGAGCAACTACAATCAATGCAAGAGATAAAATAAACAGTATTGATGTTAATCTTTTCATTGTAACCATAATTCATGTGTTGTATAGACAGGAAAAGCTGCTTTCGGTTTAAAACATACATAATTTAAAGCATACACACAGTATAAAACTTGCATGATTTTTTTTTATGAATAGCCTTTTTAAAGAAAATCATGTAAGTTCAAGAATTTAACCGTTATGGGTTTTAATTTAATGAATCAAGTAGCTTTTCAAGGGAATATTCGTCCTGTATAAACACTTCACGTGGCTTACTTCCTTGAGCACCACCTACGATACCAGCTGCTTCCAGTTGGTCCATGAGCCTGCCGGCACGGTTGTAGCCAATGGAAAACTTACGCTGTATGAGCGATGTGGAGCCTTGCTGGTGTACTACAATCAATCTTGCAGCTTCTTCGAAAAGTACATCTCTGTCGTTCAGATCTACGGCACCCGGCACCGTTTCTGCTTCTGCAATCACTTCCGGCAGTGGATAAGCTGAGTCGTATCCCTGCTGTTTGCCGATGTATTTAGTTAGATTATCAAGTTCAGGAGTATCAACAAAAGCGCATTGAATACGAGTAAGCTGACTTCCTTGAGAGAAGAGCATATCTCCGCGACCAATAAGTTGGTTGGCACCACTCATATCAAGGATTGTGCGTGAATCAATTTGTGATGTAACACGAAAAGCCATTCTGGCTGGGAAGTTTGCTTTAATAGTACCTGTGATAATATTAGTGGTAGGCCTTTGGGTAGCTATCACCATATGGATTCCAACAGCACGTGCTTTTTGAGCAATTCGTGCAATTGGCATCTCTATCTCTTTGCCTGCAGTCATTATAAGATCACCAAACTCATCAATTACTACCACGATATATGGTAAGTATCTGTGACCGTTATTAGGGTTTAGTCGCCTATTTATGAATTTTTCGTTGTATTCTTTAATAGCACGTACATGAGCTTTCATAAGTAATTGGTAACGGTCGTCCATCTCCTTAGTAAGTGAGTTAAGAGTTTGCGTTACTTTTGAAACATCTGTTATAATAGGTTTCTCTTCATCCGGCAGTTTGGCAAGATAATGATTCTCAATGATAGAGTATATATTAAACTCTACCATTTTTGGGTCTATCAGGACCATTTTCATTTCTGCGGGATGTTTTTTGTATAGCAGAGAGGTTATGATTGCATTTAGTCCCACAGATTTACCTTGACCCGTGGCACCGGCCACAAGAAGGTGAGGCATCTTTGTCAGGTCGAAAATAAAAATCTCATTGGTTATTGTTTTTCCAAGAGCAACAGGCAGTTCGTAATTACATTCTTGATATCGTTTGGATGACAAGACAGAATGTATCGACACAATCTGTGGGTCTTTGTTTGGAACTTCAATACCAACTGTTCCTTTTCCTGGCATTGGAGCAATAATACGTATCCCTAAGGCTGAGAGACTTAAAGCAATATCATCTTCAAGATTTCTGATCTTGGAAATTCTGACCCCCGCTTCCGGAATAATTTCATATAATGTTATTGTAGGTCCTACCGTAGCTTTGATTGAAGATATCTCAATACCATAGTTTCTGAGTGTAGAAATGATTTTATCTTTATTTTCATTCTGCTCTAACATATCTACTTCTCTGTTGCTGGTATTATAAACTTTAAGAAGATCGAGTACGGGGAACTTAAACATTGATAGGTCCTTCCTGGGATCATATTGTTCCTGCTTGTCTCGGCTTGCCAGATTTAATGATGATTTACTATTTTTGTTTTCATCATCTTGCAAAACAGTGTCTGTGTCTTCATCTTTAGGAACGATGACCTCAAAGTCATCATCAGAATCTGATTTCATTGTTGAAGATAAAGGTTCTTTTTGTTTTGGAATATTTGTTGAGACGGATACTTCATCTCTTTTAGTAGTAGATTTATCTTCGTGTATATCATTATCCTCATCTTCAGAGAGTCTGTCTTTTACTGAATCAAACATTCGTTTGAGTAAGTTTGGCTTTTTTTCTTTTGTGGAGATATCAGGCTTACTATCTACTGCCGACTCATTCGATTGGTCGTGTTTAGTAAAAGAGGACTTACTATCAACCAGTGTTTGCTGAATCTTGTACATGTTACTTCTCCTAACAGTCACTATAATGATAACAATGAACAAGATTATCAACAATATGATTCCAGGCCAACCTATGCTACTCTCCAGAAATTGCTCTATTTGTATGCCGTGAGCACCGCCCCATTTTACATGTGTATAAGGGAATATCCTATCCAGAATAAATGAGCTGGTAATAGATCCACATATAATACCAAATGCAGTAGTAAACAGTACCTTAAAGAAAGAGAAGTCTGACACATGCATTAAACGCATGCCTAAATATATCAGGAAAATTGGAATCAGAGCAGAGAAAATACCAAACCAGTCATTTACAAGCCTTTCAGCTATGTACGCTCCACCAGCTCCAGTCCAGTTATCAACTTCTAATGTAGTTGATCGGATAAGTTGCCAAAAAGATGCGTTAAGTACTTTGCTTTGATCGGCAGCTCCGGTAAAAAAGAAAGAGATTATTGCCAGAAGCATAAAGATTCCGACAAAAGCCACAATCACTCCAAGGATAAAATGTGTACGCTCACTCTTGAATAGTTCAAGCCAAGCCAAATGTTTTTTTTTGGATGCGGATGTTTTTTTCCTTTTGCGTTTTGCCATATAGGAGGGAAAGTGTTATCTGTAATTGAAAATACAAATTTAAGAAAAAGAAACTTAGTTTAAAAGTATTAACTATTCAATTCCTTTTGCTTGTTCTTTTTTTACAAAGTATAAATGTCTGCAATTAAAGCAACAACGCAAAGTTTTTAATTAGAAATCATATTTACCATAAAAAGCGAAAGGTCCGTGAATCACTTCACAGACCTTCCTTGTTAACACAATCTTCATGAAACAAACTACACTATCGAGTTGAT
>CAZURM010000113.1:0-4383 GCA_964622945.1 uncultured Proteiniphilum sp. | reverse complement strand
AATTTAAATTCAATTTCAATAAATGGCGGGTTAAAACATTCTGGTAAATATATTGATGAAACTGAATCGACATTATGCGAAAATGATTTAGTTATGATTTTAAGTGATGTTGGTCATGGTGATTTGCTTGGCAGGGTTGCGATTATACCTGAAAATGATAAATACGTATTAAATCAAAGAGTAGCGTTGTTAAGACCTAACAATAGTATAAACCCTAAATTCTTATTCTATAATATTAATGCAAATCAATATTATTTTAAATTACAAGGCGCAGGAATGTCTCAATTAAATATTTCGCGTAGTAGCGTAGAAAATTTTATGTCCTATATTCCCATTATAATAATAGAACAATCCAAAATCGGCTCTTATTTCCAAAATCTCGACAAACTTATCTCCCTTCAACAACAAAAAATAGATAAGCTCAAAAATATAAAGAAGGCTTGTTTAGATAAGATGTTTGTATAGTTTCTTTAAAATTAATTTTAAATAGATAGTATCATGATCTTTACATCAGAAGCGGAATTTGAAAATGCCTTAATAAAGGAGTTAACAAAAAAAGGGTGGGAAAGCACTATTTTAAAAAGGCCATCTGAAAAAGACTTGCTTGATAACTGGGCAAATATTCTTTTTAATAATAACCAAGAAAGGGATAAACTGAATGGTTGTCCGCTCACTGATGGGGAGATGCAACAGATCATTGAGCAAATAGTAAATTTGAAAACTCCCCTAAAACTTAATGGATTTATTAATGGAAAAACTGTTTCTATTAAGCGTGACAATGAGGATGATAAATTGCATTTTGGGCAGGAGGTTAGTTTAAAGATTTATGATCGTCTTGAGATAGCTTCAGGAACTAGTAGGTATCAAATTGTACAACAACCACAGTATAAGTCTGCATCGAGAATAATGCACGATAGGAGAGGCGATTTAATGCTTCTTATTAATGGTATGCCGGTTATTCATATTGAGCTTAAAAAAACTGGTGTGTCTGTTAGCCAAGCATATCATCAAATTGAAAAGTATTCAAAAGAAGGGATTTTTAGCGGAATATTTTCATTGATTCAGATCTTTGTGGCTATGGAGCCCAACGAAACGAAGTATTTTGCTAATCCGGGTCCTGATGGTAGATTTAACAAAGACTATTATTTTAATTGGGCTGATTTTGATAATGAACCTATTAATAATTGGAAAGAGATTGCTTCGACCTTACTTTCCATACCTATGGCGCATCAATTAATTGGCTTCTATACTGTTGCAGACACATCTGATGGTGTGTTGAAAGTGATGAGAAGTTATCAATATTATGCTGCAAATGCTATTTCTGATAAAGTTACAAAAACTGATTGGAGTAATAAGAATCTTTTAGGTGGTCATATTTGGCATACAACCGGTTCAGGAAAAACAATGACTAGCTTCAAGTCTGCTCAGTTAATTGCTAATTCTAAAGATGCGGATAAGGTTATATTTATGATGGATAGAATTGAGCTTGGTACTCAATCTCTTACAGAATATCGTGGTTTTAAAGAAGACAATGAGGAGGTTCAGGCTACTGAAAATACTGGAGTGTTAGTTACCAAACTAAAAAGTAATGATCCTTCTAATACATTGATTGTAACTTCAATTCAAAAGATGTCGAGGATAAAATTGGAGGAAGGAGGACTTAATGCTCATGATATTGAAATAATGAATTCAAAAAGAATTGTTTTCATTATTGATGAGGTACATAGGTCCACTTTTGGTGATATGCTTATTACTATTAAAGAGACGTTCCCTTCCGCACTGTTCTTTGGCTTTACAGGCACTCCCATTTTATCTGATAACGCAGAAGATACATATTCAACTGCAAATGTGATTGGAGATGAGCTGCACAGGTATAGTATTGCAGATGGTATAAGGGATAAAAATGTTTTAGGTTTCGACCCTTATAAAGTACTAACTTATAAAGATAGAGATTTAAGAAGAGAAGTTGCTTTAAATGAAGCAAAAGCATCTGATGAGGAAGAAGCTATATCTAACCCTGTTAAAAAAGAGGTGTATTATAATTTTATGAATACCTCTAAAGTTAAGATGGCAGGCTATTTAAATAGTGCCGGTAAATATATAAAAGGGATTGAGGATTATCTTCCAAAATCACAATATCTTACGTCTGAGCATAGGAGTAAAGTGGTTAAAGATATAAAAGATAGTTGGCTGACTTTAAGCCAGAACAGTAAATTTCATGCTCTTTTTGCTACAAATAGTATACCGGAGGCAATTGAATATTATAAGTTGATAAAGAATGAGATCCCGGGCTTGAAAGTTAGTGCATTATTTGATTCTTCAATTGATAATGAAGAAGGTGTTATTTATAAAGAACAGGGTTTAATTGAAATTATTGAAGACTATAATAAGTTATTTAGTATGGATTTTACTCTTGCAACTCATGGTAAGTTCAAGAAGGATATTTCTGTACGTTTGTCGCACAAAGAACCTTATTTAAGAATAGAGCATACTCCAGAAAAACAGTTGGACTTGTTAATTGTAGTTAATCAAATGCTTACAGGATTCGACTCTAAATGGGTTAATACATTGTATCTGGACAAGATTTTAGAGAAAGCAAACTTAATACAAGCATTTTCAAGGACAAACAGACTGTTTGGTCCTGATAAGCCGTTTGGAACAATTAAGTATTATAGAAAGCCTCATACGATGGAGCAAAATATTGAGAAGGCTTTTAAACTTTACTCAGGTGATATACCTTATACATTGTTTGTTCAAAAACTTGATTATAATCTGGAGATGATGAACTCTGTATTTGCTCAAATTGAATATTTATTTATAAATGCAGAAGTAGCAGATTTCCATAATTTACCCGATGATCTCACTGAGAGAGGAAAATTTGCAAGCCTATTTAAAAATTTAGATAGTTATTTACAGGCTGCAAGAATACAGGGATTTAATTGGGGTGAGCTGACTTATAAATTCGGTAAAGGAGCAGGTAGTAAAACTATAACATTAGATTTTGATGAAAACACTTACCTTATTTTAGCATTAAGATATAAAGAACTTGCAAATGGTGGGGGGAGCGTTAGAACAACAGATGTTCCGTTTGAAATTGTAGGCCATTTAACTGAGATAAATACAGATGTAATAGATACCGAGTATATGAATTCGCGGTTTACCAAGTATTTAAATATTCTCAGAAAAGAAGGGGCAGATCAAGCTCAAATACAACACAGTTTAGACGAATTGCACAGATCATTTGCTTCTCTGTCCAAGGAGGAACAGAAGTATGCTAACCTGTTCTTAAATGATGTTCATAGAGGTGCTGTAAAGGTAGATCCGGAAAAGAACTTTAGAGTTTATATAACAGAATATATGTCTAAAGGAAAAGATGACCAGATAAAGAGTATTGTTGATGCTCTTGGAGTTGATGAAGTGTTATTACGTGAAATGATGAATACCAGAATCACAAAGGATAATATAAATGAGTACGGTAGGTTAGATCATCTCAAAAACACTTTAAATATGGACAAGGCTAAATCTTATTTTGAAAAAATTGAGAAGACGTCCTTACCTATTTTCAGAGTGAATATAAAAGCTCATCATTTATTAGAAAAGTTTATAACTGAGGGTGGTTTTGAATTAAATGATTAATATTATGTTATATGTCAGACATTTTTTATAATAGTTCATCTCCTTTTATAAGTGTTTTAGCGTCGTTACTTGGGGTTCTACTAGGATTTTTTTTGAATAATTTATCTAGAAGAGGGAGGATTAAAATTTTCCAAAATAATATAAGCATTTATTTTTTAGAAAGAGATGATTATGGTGGATATATTCCCAAGAAAGAAATCACAGATAAGACTGTGTCTGTGTCAGTAAAAATGAATTTAGATCTTTATAATACATCAAGCTACTCACGAAAAATAGCTAGAGACATTAAAATGAAATTCAAAGGGGAGCACGGAACCTCCTTTTCTAATTTAAATAATTTAAATAACATAAACTTACGACCAAACGAACTAAAGAATTTAAGCATATCATTTGGGGTGAATGTGAATTTCGATGAATTTAAAAATTCATCGTGGGAATTAGTATATTACAATGAGAATAACAAATTAGTAAAAGTGAAAATAAACAAGGAGCAATTATTTGCAGAAAACAAATAATAGTGTATTCGAATTATTTTTTTTGAAACATAATATCGATTGTTGTATTTAATTAAATGTCTTTATAATTTTACAGTTAAAATACGCACTTAAAAAGCAATATACAATACTTCCTTTCATTAAATCTTAAATTACCCATATTTGTAACCTTTGAATCGAAAATAGACTATTTTTGCACTCATGAAAAAGCAACTAAACACCCAAAAAATAGAACTTATTCAACCTGAGAGTT
>CAZURM010000112.1:0-4468 GCA_964622945.1 uncultured Proteiniphilum sp. | reverse complement strand
AGTAAACACTGTTGCCAAGTATTTGAAGAATATTTGTTCCTGCACGTGGTAATATGGACAAATTTTCGGGTGTGAAAAGATTAAAGCCTAATCTATCCTCCATTGAGTTAATAAAATCATTTATGTTTCTGATAATTGCCTCAGGGTCAATTGTTACACTTGACAAAGTGTCAATTACCATTAATGCGATTCCTGTAAGAGGTATTAAAATAAATATCAAAACCTCAAGGACTATGAGCATTGCACTTAGTCCCCTTTTAAAGTTTAGCTTTTGAGTGAGATATCTGTGTTGTCCAATAACTATTACATATAATGAGGCTGCACCCAGAAAGCCACTCATGTACGGACGGGTATATCTGAATATTAGTAATCCCAATAAAATAATCAGACCTATAAGTATATATCTGTATTTTGAGCTATTCTTTTCCAACTGTCCTGACATATGTATTATAATAGAGAAGTGTTTTTTTATAAGTAGAATTTAAAAATCATTCGGTTTGGCAAATCCCCCTTCAATAAGTGCTGCTTTGGCATTCTCGTAATCAGATGTTTTTACCTGCATTTCGATATCTCCTATTGTATAAGCCAGTCTATTTGAAACCAGATTTTTAAAATATACATTTATACCTCTCATCTCCATAAAAGATTGCACTATAGCTACATCAGCCGGAAATGCGAATGTTTTAATAGTAACAAATTTCTCTTCCATAGTTAATATAAATTCAAAAAAGACTTACTTACAAACTTCTTTAACAAAAAACTTAATATAAACAATAATATAAATTTAATATGTAAAAATACTCTTTTTTTCAGAAATAATAGCATCAATTATTTTTTAGAATTCATTTTGTTAGAATATATTGAATCTTATCACCTGTTTTTATGTTATTGCTATTACAAAATCCAGCATTTACTTCAACAACATATAGTGCGGGCAGGGTAGATGAATAGCTCCGTTCGGAAAGAGGGGTAGTGTTTTGATGTATGGTAATAATTTCGTGGTTGCTGTCAACAAAAATCATATCTAAAGGAATATAAGTATTTTTCATCCAAAAGCTTTGAATCTGTTCGTAGTCGTGTATAAAAAGCATTCCTTCATTTATCAGCATAGATTTACGATACATTAATCCACGTGCTCGCAAAGCATCATTATCAGCAACCTCAATATCAATTATCGCAAGAGTGTCTGAGCTGTTTTCGTTTACAAAGAATAGTTCACCATGTTTATTAAATGCGATATCCAACGCTGTGTCTTGATATAATGGCTGAGATTTATTTTTTTTATTTAACAAGAAAAATAAAATCAATCCTGTTACAGCTATCAACAATAGGGTTATATAGGTTTTTTTATTTTGCATGACCATAAGCCTCTTTTATTGTAATTTAAACATTCCAGCAGATTTTATGTTTACATTACTCTTTAAAATATTATATCTTATTTGAGTGGCAGAGCTTAGCTGTAATTTTGGCAGTTTTTTTATTATTTTCTTTCGCTAATAAATTTTGGCACAGAATTAGCAGTAAGGAGTAATGTCGAATAGATAATTTATATTAATAATATTAACAACAATTTTAGTAGTATGAACATTAAACCATTAGCAGACAGAGTGCTGGTTAAACCGGCAGCTGCAGAAGAAAAAACAGTTAGCGGAATTATAATCCCTGATACAGCTAAGGAAAAACCATTGAAAGGTGAAGTTATTGCTGTAGGAAAAGGCACAAAAGATGAAGAAATGGTAGTGAAAGAAGGTGACAATGTGCTTTATGGAAAATATGCAGGCACAGAAATCGAAATTGAAGGAGAGCAGCACCTGATTATGCGTCAGTCTGACATCTTAGCAATTCTTTCATAAACAATATTGAGTTTAATCAAAAAGTTGAAATGAGAACACTTTTATAATTCTAGGTATTTCAACTGTCAGTATCAACTTAACAATAATATAAAAACTATTAATTAAAATAATATGGCTAAAGATATTAAATTTAACATGGAAGCCCGTGACCTTCTTAAGAAAGGTGTGGATGAACTAGCAGATGCGGTTAAAATTACATTAGGACCAAAGGGTCGCAATGTGATTATAGATAAAAAATATGGAGCACCTCAAATCACTAAGGATGGTGTTACCGTTGCTAAAGAGATTGAACTAGAAGATCCATTTAAAAATATGGGAGCACAGTTGGTAAAAGAAGTAGCTTCTAAAACCAATGATGATGCAGGTGACGGAACCACGACAGCCACTGTATTGGCACAATCTATCATAAGTGTAGGTCTTAAAAATGTTACTGCAGGAGCAAATCCAATGGACCTGAAACGCGGAATTGACAAAGCAGTATTCAAAATCGTAGATGATCTAAAAGAACAAGCTGTAGAAGTTGGTGGCGATTTAAAGAAAATTGAAAACGTAGCTAAAATCTCTGCTAATGGTGACGAAAGTATTGGTAAGCTTATTGCCGAAGCAATGCAAAAAGTAAGCAAAGAAGGTGTTATCACAGTAGAAGAATCTAAAGGTACTGATACTTACGTTGATGTAGTAGAAGGTATGCAGTTTGACCGTGGTTATATCTCACCATACTTTGTTACAGACACTGAATCAATGAAAGTTGATTTTGAGAGTCCGCTAATCCTTATCCATGATAGTAAAATATCTGCTATTAAAGATCTTCTTCCTATATTAGAAAAAGGTATTCAAACAGGTAAACCTCTATTGATTATTGCAGAAGATATTGATTCAGAAGCACTGACAACATTAGTTGTAAACCGTCTTCGCGGTTCTTTGAAAGTAGCTGCTGTTAAGGCACCTGGATTTGGAGATCGTAGAAAAGAGTTGCTTGAGGATATCGCAATTTTAACAGGTGGAGTTGTTATTTCAGAAGAAAAAGGTCTTACACTTGAAAATGCCACACTTGAAATGTGTGGAAGCGCTGATAAGGTAACTATTGACAAAGACAATACTATCATAGTTAATGGTCTTGGTGATAAAGATGCTATCCAAAGTCGTATCGGTCATATACGTAATAACATGGAGACCACAACTTCAGCATATGATCTTGAAAAATTGCAAGAACGTTTGGCTAAACTGTCAGGTGGTGTTGCAGTTCTTTATGTTGGAGCTAACTCTGAGGTAGAGATGAAAGAGAAAAAAGATCGTGTTCAGGATGCATTATCAGCTACACGTGCGGCAGTTGAAGAAGGTACTGTTCCCGGTGGAGGTATTGCTTACATCCGTGCAATTAAATCTATTGAAGATTTGAAAGGCGTTAACGATGATGAGACAACCGGTATTGATATAGTAAGACGCGCAGTGGAAGAACCACTTCGTCAGATTGTTGTCAATTCAGGAAAAGAAGGTGCTGTAGTAGTTCAGAAAGTACGTGAAGGTAAAGCTGATTATGGCTATAATGCAGCTACTGACAAGTATGAAGATCTGTATGAAACAGGAGTTATTGACCCAACTAAGGTTGCTCGTGTTGCACTAGAAAATGCAGCTTCAATTGCAGGAATGTTCCTGACAACAGAATGTGTTATAACCGACATAGTAGAAGATACTCCTATGCCACCGATGCCAGGTGGTGGAATGGGTGGAATGATGTAATCTATAGTTAAAAAATAGATAACTTGCTAAGGCGTACAACTGAGAATGAGAATTCGTAAGTTGTACGCTTTTTATTTATTCCGTGATTCTAAAATAATAGTAATAATTAGTTAGCCTTCAAACATCACTTTTTTGTTTACTCGGTAAATACATTTGCCCTTTTTCCTTAAAAAGAATATCTTTGCTGGGAAATTTGTAAATAAGATAGCATGAAAACTTTGTTCGTACCATTGCAGAATATTTCATTGAATGAAACTGTACTTGATAAAATAAAAATTATACTAGAGTTTGGAACAGTAGCAGAAATAGATCAGTTGAACTGGGAAGATGAGTTCCCTGAAAAAATGCCTGTAACAGTGCGTGTAGCACATAATAATGACAAACTTTATCTTTATTACACTGTTATTGGTGAGGAGCTGAGAGCAATTAATACTTTAGACTTTGAATCTGTTTGGGAGGATAGCTGTGTTGAGTTTTTTATGCAGCGCGAAGGTGATAAAACATACAGAAACTTCGAGTGCAATGTATTGGGAGCAATGATTTCATCTGTACATGAAACAAGAGAAAAAGGAGAACCACAAACAGATCAAATGAGCTCGATATACAGACATAGCACTATTAATCACAGGTATGAAAATGGCAGACAGGTAAGTGACTGGTCGGTATTTATTGAAATTCCTAAAAAAGCGATGGGATTTAAGGATACTGAGTTGCTGTCCAGACAAATAATAAGAGCCAACTTCTATAAATGTGGAGATAAAACGTCGAAGCCTCATTATTTGAGTTGGAACCCAATTGAATTAGAAGAACCTAATTTTCACACACCTCAATTTTTTGGACAACTAGAGTTTGAATAAATAATTAAAACTCAAATT
>CAZURM010000111.1:0-4607 GCA_964622945.1 uncultured Proteiniphilum sp. | reverse complement strand
TTGCAGGAAACAAAGACCTACAACGTGAGTTTATTTTAAGAGAAAGACAAATAGAGTTAGCTTTCGAAGGTGACCGATACTTTACATCTCGTAGAAGATGGTTAGCACATACCCCAGACAGCGGTGGCGAATCGGACAACCGTAAATGGGGAGATGGTGGACGTATGTGGGGTATGAACATAAATGCAGGTAACGCTCAGACAAATGATTTTTCTTACACTGGTTTCTATCAAAGAGTAGCTTTTGAAACACGTGTTTTTGAGAAAGCATATTATCTGTTTCCAATACCACAAACTGAAATAAATAAGAGCAACGCCTTGGTGCAAAATCCTTGGTGGTAACAATTTAAAAATCAATTAATATGAAAAAAATATTTTTATATTTGAGCGCAATACTCATTAGTGGAATTGTTCTATTCTCATCGTGTAGCGATGATAAAATTGACGAATCAATTCCAGTAAGTCCAGTATTGCAACCGTTCTTATCAGTAGTAGCTGAGGATGGAGAGACAACAGCAAATGCAATAATTTCCGATAGAGAGAGAACAATACTTTTTGATTTGAATAAGTTTAAGTCGATAAAGGAAGTAAAAGTAAGATTGAACTTGTCGAAAAGAGCAATACTTGTTGCTCCTGCAGATACAGTGTTGACGCTAGACATGAGAGAGCCACATGAGATAGTTGTAGACAACCTTATTGACAAAGTGACTTATACACTCTCGGCACTCGATTTCTTATCAGTTACTGAATTGTGGAGAAAAACAGGATCGCTTATGGACTTTTCGAACCATAACAACCGTTCTGTAGGTATCAGTGGCGATTATCTTGTTGTACATGATAGATCGGCTAAAGGTGCAAATAGATACTATGATTTAGAAACTGGTGAAGAAGCAGGCGTATTATCCAATGAGGGTGTAGATATTGACGCTCTACACATGATTACTGACGATGCAGGAAACATAGTTACTGGTTCATTTACCCCTAGCACAGGCAGTGAGTTAAAAGTGTTTTGGTGGAAAGGTGTTAAAGCTGATCCCGAACTGCTTCTTACATGGACATCAGATGCCCCTGACAATATAGGAAGAAAGTTTTACGCAAAAGGCGATATGAATAAGTTAGCTTATTTGTATGCGACTGTATCGAATAATAGCATGTTTTATCGTTGGGAAATAAAGGACGGTAAAGTAACTTCTGCAACCCCTGATAAAATTGAATTTACACATCCTAATGAAGGAGGATGGGGTATAAATGGTAAAATTGTACCTGTGAGCGTAGGTAAGAATAGTAACTACTTCATTAATTCTAGTAGAGTAGTACGAATTACTTATATGAATGGGGAGGAAAACACTGCCATATACAACTCTGAAGCTCATATTGAAGGTGTATTTCATCAATGGATGAAAAATGGAGGTCATGCATTTGATTATGTAGATATGAATGGGGAACGCTATATGTTTATTATAGAACAAAATGATAAAGAGTGGTTTAATTCAACATTTACACTAAAGAAAATGATGAATGATCCATCCTCAATTAAAGACATCACTAGCTTGATTTATAATAGAGGTTGGAACGCATGGTTAGATTTCCCAATGGATCCAAATCTAGCGACCAACGGAAATGTTACTGGCGAGGTGAAAGCACGTGTTTCTGATGATGGCAAATCCGCAATTGTAGCTTTCATTGCAACCAATGGAGGCATTAAAGTATTGAGGGTTGCAACAGAATAGAATAAAAACTAAATTAGATAGCAGTATAGATGTGTCACATCTATACTGCTATTATTCTTTAATGCAAACATTAATCAAGATAATAAAATGAAAAAGAATTACATAGACGAATCTAAAATCAAACTATATATATATTTACTACTTGCATTTTTTGTATTTTCTTGTTCTAGCTCAGACGATGAGACTCCTATACCACAAGAACCAGAAGATACAGAAAAACCAGAAGAGCCCAAAGATCCAGAAGAACCAGAAGAACCCAAAGAAGTATATGCAGACTTCATTAAACTAAGCGAAAGGGAATTTAAAGTAAATCTTGAAATTCAAGACATTGAAGAAGGAGTAGGATATGCATCACTAAAAATAGATGACAGTAGCAATCCGCTTATTGCTCATGCAGTTTTAGTAGATTTAAAGGTTAGCAAAGATTTGAACCTAGAAGCTCTTACAGCTAATGACAACAAGGTTATGGCAGTTGAAAGAACCAGTGTAATGTCAAAAAACTATAGTGCCAAAACCACAACAGATGTGATAGCTGCTATAAATGCAGATTTTTTTGACATGGCAACGGGTAAACCTCTAGGCGCTGAAATGTCAGAAGGGAAGTTTAGAAAATCTTCACAACAAGACTGGACAACTGTATTTGGATTTACTAAAGATCGTAAACCATTTATGGGTGATTTCAAGCTTGCATCTAGTGTCGTTTCCCAAAGTGGAGACAAAAGGACTTTAAACGCATATAATGAAGCTCGTTCATCCGATTTTCTAGTACTTTATGATTCTCTAATGGGTGAAACATCAGGTACAAATCCATGGGGTACAGATGTTTTAATTAATCCCAAAACAGATTGGGTAAACAATAAGATTTTTGCGGTAATTGAGAAGAAGCACCCTAATGCGGGAAATATTGCAATACCTAAGGATAAAATGGTGTTGTCGGGTCATGGTAAAGGTTCTGAATGGATAAATAGCAGTCAGATTAATCCACTGGACTCTGAAGTCTCCATTATTCTAGACTATGAATTTGTTAATGAAAACAAGAACTTGAATATCAAAGATCCTATCTGTTTTGTTGGAGCTCAAGGAATAATATTGAATGATTCAGTAGTTCAATCATTACAAAATGACATAGCTAAAAGCAGACATCCGCGAACAGCCATAGGTTATTCTCGTGATCAGAATAAGATTTTGATGCTTGTAGTAGAGGGAAGAAGCGACGTTTCGAAGGGTGTTACAACTGATGAACTAGCTTCTATATTCATGTTTTTCAAAATGTCTAATGCTGTAAATCTTGATGGGGGAGGTTCCTCTTGTTTAGTGCTAAAAGACAAAATAAAAAACACTTTGAGCGACGGAAGTGAACGTAAAGTAACTAATGCTCTCTCTATAATAAAAAGAAAATAATTTTTGAATAACACTTTTTCTTATTTTAAAACCCACAATGGAAAAAGTAAACCAAATTGGCACCTGAAGCACTCGCACTAGAGCCATTAACAAGACAATTCAGTGAGAAAAATAACAACTTATCCATTATTAATATTCGCTATCTTTTTTATTTTCATTGCTTGCTCAAAAAGTGAAGCAGATGCTATTCTCCCGTCTCCACCTCCGCCAGATAATGGAAAGGAAGACAACTTTAAATACAGCTGGGAGAAAAACAGAACTTCTCTACTAGAGAATAATGATATGGTGCTTCTATATGCGGGAGGATCGCACCGACCTTATCGATGGGATGAACAGCTTTTAGAACCATACGTTACATACAGAGATGAATCGGGCAAAGAACATTGGATGTTCGACTCGTTCCTGTTTTTAGAAATTTTTAGTGCAGAAGACATAACCTTTGCCACAGGATATAAGGATTCCAGTGGGCAACCCCTTAAACCTGCTAAAAAGCAAGATTGGGAAAAACTAATTGACCATTACTTTCAATCAAATGTTTGTATGGGTGCATTGGAGAAGTCAATAGAAAGTGCTAAGAAGCGTATAGGAGAACCTACCGAAAAAAGAAAAGTTGTAATTGGAATCCCAGAGCCCATAAAATCGCAAAAAGATTGGGGAAGTGTCATGAAACATGGAACAATGTTAGATTTCTCAAGGGTAAACGAAAGAATAATTGCTTGCGAGTGGTATATAGACTATGCCAGAAAAAAGTTTAACGAAAGAAACTATAAGAACCTCGAATTGGCAGGTTTTTATTGGGTAGCGGAAACAGCTTCTCATTCAAAAGAAATACTATCAGACCTTTCATTCTATCTAAACAGCTTAAAATATAGTTTTGTGTGGATTCCTTATAATGGTGCAAATAGTGCATTCGACTGGAAAAGACTCTCCTTTAATTATGCTTACTATCAGCCTAACTATTTTTTCAATGATGAAAGACCAATTTCATGGCTTAACAAAGCATGTGAAGATGCAATAAAATATGATATGGATATGGAGATAGAGTTCGACGATCGTGTTTTAGAAAGATATGGCTGGGGATATCGACTTGATGACTATATGAACGCATTTAAAGAATATGGAATATGGGAAAATAGAAGAATTGCATATTATCAAGGAGGAACAACAGTGTACAATCTTTCAAAATCTACGAATAAGAAAGAAAAGGAGCTTTATCACAGATTTTGTGAGTTTGTGACAGAACGTTCAAAATAAAAAGGATATTCATAAGAAGAAAATTAAAATCAACACAAGATGTATAAAGTTATACGCAAACTAGTCCTATCTCTATTAATCTTGACATTAGGGTTTACGATTCAAGCATGCACTCCAAAACAAGACTTGACTGTGCGTGACATGGTGCTCATTTATGAAGGTGGCGCACACAGAAGTATCAAATGGGATAAAGACCACTTTGCACCCTATGTGTCACTTGAGA
>CAZURM010000110.1:0-4737 GCA_964622945.1 uncultured Proteiniphilum sp. | reverse complement strand
ACTCAGAGCTTCTTGATGAAGTAATGGTTGTTGCATTTGGTACAGCTAAAAAATCGGCTTTTACAGGTTCTGCAAAAGTTATTGATGCAGAACAGCTTTCGATGTCACAGGTTACAAGTGTTACAAATGCGCTTGCCGGTTCTGTGCCAGGCTTACAGTTGAGTTCAAATGACGGTGCTCCTGGTGCTACATCATCAATTAAGATACGTGGTTTCAGCTCTTTAAATGCTGGCAATGACCCATTAATTATCTTAGATGGTGCACCTTATAGTGGTGATCTTACAAATCTGAATCCTAATGATGTTGAGTCGATGACTGTTTTGAAAGATGCAGCTTCAAACGCTTTATATGGTGCAAGAGGTGCAAATGGTGTTATCATGATTACTACTAAAAAAGCTAAAAGAGGGGGTGATGCCGTTATTACTTTTGATGCAAAATTTGGATCAAACACTAAAGCTTTACAACGATATAATGTTATTGAGAACCCAGCACAATATTATGAAACTCATTATGGTGCTTTATCAAGATATTATGAGAATCAAGGGTTGAGCCCAACTGAAAGCTGGATGCGTACAAATAGCAATTTATTTGGTGATCAAGCTAATGGTGGTTTAGGTTACAATGTATATTCTTATCCAGAAGGTCAGATGTTGATTGGCATTAATGGTAAATTAAATCCTGAAGCTACCATGGGCCGTATCGTGAACTATAGGAATGAAGATTATCTTTTAACTCCTGATAATTGGGAGAATTTAGGAACTAGAACTGGTGTCCGTGAAGAATACAACTTATCAGTGAGTGGTAGTAGCGACAAATCAACGTTCTATTTATCTTTAGGTTATTTAAATAATGAGGGTATTACAAAAGCTTCGAATTTGAATCGTTTAACTGCCCGTTTAAATGCTGATTACCAAGCTAAGGATTGGTTAAAAGTAGGTGGTAATATGTCTTATGCGAAGTACGAAAACAATGCACTTGCCAATAATGGATCTAGTAGTTCTTCTGGTAATATTTGGGCATTTACATCTCAGATGGCTCCTATATATCCTGCTTTTGTAAGAAACCCTGATAGAAGTATAAAGCAAGATAGTAATGAGTTTGAGATTATGGACTACGGTAATGGCGGTAACGCAGGTTTTTCACGTCCATTTATATCAGATGCAAACCCAATTATGGACTCTCAGTTAAATACAAATCATAGGGAAGGAAATGCAACTTCAGGTAGTGGATTTATGGACTTTACATTTATCCCAGAACTAAAATTCACTATGAATGCTTCATTTAATCTTGATGAAACAAGAGGAACTTATGTGTATAATCCATATTACGGGCAGTTCGACTCGACAGGAGGGTTAGTTACTAAATGGCATGCAAGAACTTTTGATTATAATGTTCAACAGCTATTAAGTTATTCAACTTCATTCAATTCTTTGAACAACTTTGATATTTTATTAGGTCATGAATATTATAACTATGCATATTATGAGTTGAGTGGAAGTAAATCAAAAATGTTTTCGCAAACTAATAAAGAGCTTGGTGGTGCTATATTAGATGAACAGTCGGCCAATTCTTTTATAAATCGCGACAATAACGAAGGTTATTTTACACGCTTACAATATAATTATGATAACAGGATTTTTGCTTCTGGATCATATCGTAGAGATGCCTCATCAAAATTTCATCCAGATCATCGCTGGGGTAACTTTTGGTCGTTAGGTAGTGCATGGCTTATCAATCAAGAAGAATGGTTTAATGTTGACTGGGTAGATGAGTTAAAGTTAAAAGCTTCTTATGGTATGCAGGGTAATGATGCAATTGGGCGTTATCGTTATACAGACGTATTTAATATACAAAACTCAGACGGTGAGATAGGAACTTCTTTTGAATCAAAAGGAACTGAAGACATCACATGGGAAACAAATGCCAACTTTAATATTGGAACAGAATTTTCATTATTTAATCGTATTAATGGTAGTTTGGAATTCTATAACCGTAAGACAACTGACATGTTATTCTCATTCTCTGTTGCGCCCTCACTAGGTTATTCTAGCTACTTTGATAATATTGGAGATATGTATAATAGAGGTTTCGAGTTGGAACTTGGTGCAAATATTGTTAAAACGAGGAATTTATCATGGGATGTGAACTTAAATGTTTCAACTCTGAAGAATCGTATAACAAAACTACATGAAGATAAGAAAACTGCATCATTATATGATTCATCAGCGAATGAATATAAAGGATATGCAAGTGGTAACTTCTTTATAAGTGAAGATGTTTCTATTTACACTTGGAGATTAAAAGATTTTGCTGGAGTTAATGAAGATGGTGAGTCATTATGGTATAAAAACATAGTGAATGATGATGGTGATATTGAAGGACGTGAAACCACAAATCTATATGCTGATGGTGATTATTATGTAACTAATGAATCATCAGTTCCAGACTTATTTGGAGGATTTGGTACAACTCTTAGAGCATATGGTTTTGATTTTAATATCAATCTATCTTATCAAATAGGTGGTAAGCAATATGATTCAACATACGCAAGATTTATGTCATCTCCAACAGGTTCTAGTACTGGATACAACTTTCACGCAGATGTTTTGAAATCATGGACACCTGAAAACCAGTCTAATGAAATACCTAGATTCGTGTTTGGTGACATATACAGTGCAGGATCATCAACTAGGTTTCTAACAGATGCTAGCTATCTAAATGTTGAGAATATAAATCTTGGCTATACACTACCAGCACAATTAACTAAAAAAGCACATATAAACTCTATACGTATATATGCTTCTGCTGAAAATGTGTATTATTGGTCTAAGCGTAAAGGATTTGATCCACGTCAATCTTATGATACTACAACCAATGCCACTTATTATTCTCCAATGAGGACTATTTCTGGTGGAATAACGCTAAACTTTTAAATTTTAACAGAAATGAAAAAAATTAATATATTAATATTATTGGCTATATCATTATTGATGCTAAATAGCTGTATTGACGAGACATTTCCCGAAGGCTCAACGGCAACCTCAGACCAAATTGGTGCTTCTGCTTCTGCCTTAGAGGCTTCATTGAATGGAATACCATCTCAAATGACACAGGGCTACTATGTTTATGACGATCAGGTTCATGAAACCGACATGTCTTATCCATTATTCATGATTGCTCAAACTGAGATGTTGGGTGATATGTATCCTCTTGGAAGTAATTCTGGTTACGACTGGTATAGGAATTACAACACCTTTAATGGAGCTTTTGGAGAGAATAGTTATTTCTCTTATCTCCCATGGTTTACTCTTTATAAACTCATAAAATCAGCAAATGACATTATCGGTGCTGTTGACATTGAGGATGAAAGTTTGCCAACGTCTATCAAGGGCGCAGCGGGAGTTGCTTATGCAAATAGAGCATTCAACTATTATATGCTAACTGTGTTGTTTGAACCAGTTGATAATATTTATACGGATGTTTCAAAAGTAAAAGGACTAACAGTTCCTTTTGTAACTGAAACAACAACAGGTGATGATGCAAAAAACAATCCTAGAGCTCCACGTGCCGAGATGATTGATTTTATTTTATCAGATTTAGATCTAGCTGAGAGCTTGATGCAGGATTATACTCCTAAGTCTAAATTATTCCCTGATTTAGCTGTAGTTTATGGTATTAAAGCAAAGGTTTATCTATGGGATGAGCAATATGGCAAAGCTGCTGAATTTGCTCGTAAAGCAATTGAAACATATAATGGTGGACCTATTACTGAATCTCAATGGGATGATGAGCTAACAGGGTTTAATACAGCGAATCAAGCTTGGATGTGGTATGCAACCTATTCAGCGGAAAATATGAGAAACTTAGCAAACTTTACTGGTTGGATGTCACCGGAGGCAGACTGGAGTTATTCCCCTTTATCTCAGCCTGGTATTGATCGTTCTTTATATGATAAGATAGCGGAAACGGATTTCCGTAAACGTTCTTTCTTACATCCCGACAAATTTGAATATTATAATTACAAAACTGTACGTGATGATGCTTTCATTAATGATGCTCCTGCTTATTTAGCAATAAAATTTAGACCAAGAGGTGGTGATTGGAAAACCTATAGTGTTGGTGGTGTATCTGATATTCCTATAATGAGAATTGAAGAAATGTATTTTATTGAAGCCGAAGCTGTAGGTATGGATCAAGGTGTTGGTGCAGGTGTATCAAAACTTAACTCTTTTATGCAATCATATCGTCAGTCTGACTACAATTATTCATCTAGTGATTTACGTAGCTTCCAAATAGAAGTTCTTACACAAATGCGAATAGAATTTTGGGGTGAAGGAAATGCATTTCCATCTGCTAAACGTATCAAACCAGATATTATTCAGAATTATGAAGGAACAAATGCACCTGGCGATATTTTTAAAATAAATATGAAAGGAATTAAGCCAAATTGGAACTTAGTTATACCAATTGATGAAATGGAGGCTAACGCTGCACTTACAGGACTTAATAATCCTGATCCTACTGGTACTGTAACAGGTCCAACTCCAATAGGTACTTTTGCTAACTAATAAACGATTATTGATATGAGAAAAATTAAAAATATATTAGGTGTAATTTTAGTATTGGTGGGCATGACAGCAATGTTTTCATGCCAGGATGATGCACCAGATTACATTGCGGCTGAAAAAATTGATTCAGAGCAAGTTTATTTTCCCAGCACTAATTCCTCAAAAGTTG
>CAZURM010000109.1:0-4772 GCA_964622945.1 uncultured Proteiniphilum sp. | reverse complement strand
TTTTCTATCATAATTATAAATTTCCCCCTCTTCTATTTGATAATACCACCCCATTACAATCAGATTTCCCTCCTTAACCCTTTTCTTGATATAACTGTATTTCAATAGGTGATTCATCTGCTCCACTACATTTAGTTGCTCGGTGAACAGGCCTCGTTGATCAGGGCTGATCTTGTTTTTTGCTATCTTCTCCTCCACTACTCTTTTAACAGGATGTGCCAGCTCCATCCATTTTTTTGTGTGAGGCAGATTCTTTAGTTCCTTATCTTGGTACAATACTTCGCAACCACCACAGTTTGAATGACCACATACAACTATATTGCTTACATTCATTTGAGTAACAGCAAATTCTATTACAGCAGTTGTTGCAAGATATGTATCTGAGTCTCTTTTATAGTGAGGAACCAGATTGGCTATGTTTCTTACTACAAACAGCTCACCTGGAAAAGTTTGCGTTATAAGATTAGGTACTACTCGTGAATCTGAACAACCAATAAAAAGAGTGTGTGGGTTTTGTTTGTGTCCCAATTCTTCAAAAAATTGCTTGCGGGGTATAAATTCATTAGCTTTAAATTCTCGAATGCCTTCAAATAGTCTCTTATAATACAATGAATCTACTTTTTTATAATCATTTAACTCCATGCATTAAATATATTATATGTTAGTGTTACATATAATAACAGTTTGAATGCGAATTCGTTTTACAGATTCATAAAGTGTTTACATATTGGTCATTATTCTATATTTATTATCTTAAATAAGCAAATAATCACTATATTTACACAAATAGAACATTTTGATAAACAAGAAAAATCTAATAACTATATTATTCCTGTTATTTTTTATATTGGAAGGTTTTGAGAGAAATTTTTCAAAATCAAGTAGGTGGTATAGGACTTTATATATTAAAAGAAGAAAATAAATTTCAAACAAGAATATTCAGATCATCATTCGGCAGAATGGCTATTGCTAAAAGGAATGATGATAAGATTCTAAAATGTATTCAGAAAGGATGGGAATTTAATAGAATAATTAGTCAATATCTCTGAGACTTAATTGAATTCTTTTCCTTTCCAGATTAACTGATAAAACCTTTACGTTTACATGTTGGTGAAGTGATACCACTTCATTCGGGTTTGACACAAAACGGTTTGCCATTTCTGAAATGTGAACCAATCCATTTTCCTTGATTCCCACATCCACAAAACAACCAAAATTAGTAATATTGGTAACTATTCCTGGTAAAATCAATCCCTCTTTTAAATCGTTAATTGAGCGTATATTTGGGTCAAACTCAAGAACTTGTACTTTATATCGTGGATCCCTGCCTGGCTTTTCAAGTTCTTGCAAAATGTCGGTTAATGTTTCTTCTCCTATGGAATCAGTTTTATAACGATTTATATCTATACTGTCAATCAATGGTATATTGTTAATCAGATTTTTAACAGTAGAGTTAAGATCTTTAGCCATTTTCTCTACAAGTGAGTAGCTCTCAGGATGAACAGCCGAGTTATCCAACGGATTATCTGCATCAGTAATACGAAGAAAGCCTGCAGATTGTTCAAATGCTTTAGGGCCAAGTCGCGGTACTTTTTTTAATTCTTTACGTGAATGAAACGGACCGTACTCACTTCTGTAGTCTATAATATTTTTTGCTAATGATTCACCTAGCCCAGAAACATAAGTCAATAGATGTTTGCTTGCAGTATTAAGATTAACTCCAACAAGGTTCACACAACTTTCAACTGTCTGGTCAAGAGATCGTTTTAGTTTATTCTGATCAACATCGTGTTGATACTGGCCTACGCCTATAGATTTTGGATCAATTTTTACAAGCTCTGACAGTGGATCACTTAATCTGCGACCAATTGATACGGCTCCACGAACAGTGACATCATATTCAGGAAACTCTTCTCTTGCAATCTTAGAAGCAGAATAAATCGATGCACCGCTTTCACTTACAACAAATACCTTCACCTCTTTATCATAACGAAGATTTGTGATAAACCTTTCAGTCTCACGACTTGCAGTTCCGTTTCCTATAGCGATAGCATCAATTTTATATGTAGAAACAAGTTTCACTACCTTGTTACCAGCCTTAGCATATTCGTTTTGTGGTGGATGAGGATAAATTGTATCGTTGTGTAAAAGATTTCCCTGTTCATTCAGACACACAAGCTTACATCCTGTACGAAATCCGGGGTCAACTCCCAAAATTCTCTGTTGTCCCAGCGGTGGAGCAAGAAGCAGCTGTCGCAAGTTTTCAGCAAAAACAGCAATTGCCGATTCGTCTGCTTTTTCTTTAGACAGAGACGCGAACTCAGTCTCCATTGACGGTTTAAGCAGTCTTTTATAAGAATCACTTACAGCCTCTTCAACATGATTGGCTGCTTCAAAACTGTTTTTTACATAGCGGGAATTCAGCCTGTCAATACATTTTTTATCATCAGCAGTAATCGATGTTCTAAGGAATCCTTCTGATTCGCCTCGACGAATAGCTAATATACGATGTGAAGGACATTTGGCAAGCGGAGCAGAAAAATCAAAATAGTCTACATATTTCTCACCCTCTACCTCTTTTCCGCTCATTACTTTAGAACTGATAACAGCCTCGTTTGAAAATATATTCCTTACAATTTGCCTTGCTTGCCCATCTTCGTTTACCCATTCTGCAATGATGTCACGGGCACCCTGTAATGCTTCTTCCACATCAATCACCTCTTCACTTAAATATTGTGATGCTTCAGACAATACTGAGCCTGTGTACTGATTTATAAGCCATTCAGCCAATTCTGACAAACCTTTCTTACGTGCTTTTTCAGCTCTTGTCTGTCGTTTAGGTTTGAAAGGAAGATAAATATCCTCCAGTTCAATGCTATCCCAAATGTTCGAAATCTGGTTTTCAAGTTCAGGAGTTAGCTTTTCTTGTTCTGAGATAGATTTAAGTATAAACTCTTTACGCTTTTCAAGCTCAAGGAGTTTTGTATTTATCTCTTTAATGTTAGCAATCTGTATCTCATCAAGGTTTCCTGTGGCCTCTTTCCTGTAACGGCTGATAAAAGGAATTGTAGCACCTTCGCTGAGAAGTTTTACTGTACTTTCTACATTTCTGACTGGTAAATTAAGCGATTTTGATATTAATGAAATTATAACAGACATTGGTAAATGGTTTATGTGTACTACAAAAGTACAAGAAAATTATGTATTTTTGTTAAACTACTTATCAGATTAGGAGTAATTTTGGAAATAGAATAAAAAGAATGGCAAAGCTTAAATCAGTTTATTTTTGCAGTAATTGCGGATATGACTCACCAAAATGGATGGGAAGATGTCCTACATGCGGTGAATGGTCAACATTTGTGGAAGAACTTATACGTAAAAATACTGCGGCAACTCAGAAGGACACACGTTCATTTAACGATATAAAAAGCCGTCCAATGTCATTAAAAGACATTCAAGTAGATGAAGAGCAAAGGATTGACATGAGAGATGATGAGCTTAATCGAGTACTGGGAGGGGGATTGGTTCCTGCTTCAGTTGTTCTGATTGGAGGTGAACCTGGTATTGGAAAATCAACACTTGTCCTGCAAACCATATTAAAGCTTAAAGGCATTCGTTCGCTTTATGTTTCAGGTGAAGAGAGTGTACGTCAGCTAAAGCTAAGAGCTGATAGATTTTCAATTGAAAACGATGACTGTCTCCTCCTTTGTGAAACCAACCTTGATGATATTTTCAAACATGTTAAAGAGAACATCCCTCAGCTGCTTGTCATAGATTCTATACAAACTATATTTACAGAATCACTCGAATCCTCCCCAGGCAGTATATCACAGGTACGCGAATGCGCATCTTTACTACTAAAGTATGCAAAACAAAGTGATACGCCTGTTCTGCTTATAGGCCATATCACAAAAGATGGCAGTATAGCAGGTCCAAAGATTCTTGAACATATTGTTGATGCGGTATTGCAGTTTGAAGGCGATCAGCATTATATGTATCGTATCCTTCGTGGAATAAAAAACCGATATGGTAGCACAGCAGAGTTGGGCATTTATGAAATGAGCCACTCAGGACTACGTGAAGTTAGTAATCCTTCTGAGTTACTACTTACTAGGAATAATGACGAACTTAGCGGTGTATCAATTTCAGCTGCCATTGAAGGGATACGACCTTTCTTAATCGAGACGCAATCTCTCGTTAGTACAGCAGCCTATGGTACTCCACAACGATCTACCACAGGTTTCGATGCAAGGAGATTAAATATGCTGCTTGCTGTCCTTGAAAAGAGAGCAGGCTTTAAGCTTGCCCAAAAAGATGTGTTTCTTAATATTGCGGGAGGACTAAGAGTGAACGATCCCGGAATGGATCTAGCAGTTATAAGTGCTGTGTTATCGTCGAGTCTTGACATATCTATAGATAACGACACAAGCATGTGTGGTGAGGTAGGACTGTCCGGAGAAATTCGTCCTATCAACCGAATAGAGCAACGTGTTCAGGAGGCCGATAAGCTTGGGTTCACACGTATTCTTATTCCACATAACAACCTGAAAGGTTTTAATAAAAAACTCTCAATTGAAATCAAAGAAGTTAGAAAGGTGAGCGATGCCTTCAGGATGCTCTTTCAATAGTATCAAATAGGCTTACACGGAATCTATAAATATCGCTGAACGTTTTTGTAACTTAAAAAATTATATTATATTTGCATCCTCAAAAGAGAAAAAACGGTACCTTGGCCGAGTGGTTAGGCGTCGGTCTGCAAAACCGGTTACGGC
>CAZURM010000108.1:0-4927 GCA_964622945.1 uncultured Proteiniphilum sp. | reverse complement strand
AGAGAGTGGCAGAATAATTTAACGAAGGAGAGGTTGTGACATGTCTATACAAGGATATTCTATTAACTGGTAAATTGTCAAGTTGTCAATTATCAACTGTCAATTGTCCATTAAAATTCATCTCTTCCACCAATAACTCCTCATATATCCTCTCCCCCAAATTCCTAATCAACCTATCATTGGCATCAAACAAATCAACAAAAGCAACTTGGCAATTCAGATCACTAAACTCATCCTTCCTAAAAGGTTTCTTCTCTGCACTATTCAATGTTGTTTTGGGATAGAGCAGAATGCTCAAATCGGCATCGTAGTGAAGGTTATATACAAACATCTGTTTCAAGTCGCCATCCGATGGCTTGCTATCCCTCAACACCTTCCACTTTGTGTCAATCACAATACATTTTTTATCGGCAGTCTCCACAAGTATATCCGCCCTCAAACCACGTGTTTCCCAAAATGGAACCCTGTTTCGCCTTTGCCCTTTCACCACAATACTGTTATCACTACTTACTTGATATGCTTTTAGTTTTCGATATATATAATCCTCATAAAGCAAATTCATATCAAACATTATAGCCAACACATTCTCGCCCCCACCCTTCAAGTCGGGCGAGTATCGCAAGATAATCAACTTAGCCAGCCCAATAGCCCCCCTATATCGCTCCGTGTTTCTATCAAACCTCAATCCCTCGAACGTCTTCTCTGTAATATTCACATCCGACACATCTTCAAAGCAGAGCAGCAACTTGTTTATCCTCACATTAAAATTAGGATTGTGCACCATACTCTTCAGTATCAACAGCGCCTTCCGTAGTATTTGATTCAACTTATTGTCAGCATCAAACACCTGATGTGCCACATAAAAACGCTCCTTATGAAAAGCATTCTTCCGAATATGATTGGTAAACATAATTTTGCCCTTCACCTTATTCAAGTTCTCTTCGGTAGCCCGATAACTCTTTCGCAATCCATGCTTAAAGATAGTTTCTGTTTCTGTCAAGAAAACATCATAATACAGATCGAGAATGGAAGCAGACTTTAGTTTCAACCAAGCATTCGTAATCGCATTCAGCTTTATTAGCTTACACTCGTTAAGCATCGCTATCAAAGCATTGTGCCACTTATCTTTCGATGCATCGTCTACCTTCTCAAAATCAGCCTTCGGCAACACCTCTATCGTCAAGTTTCTCACCTGAATAACGCCTACATAATTGTTAAACTTAATGCGTTTATTACCAACAGCAAAGTACTTCTCCTTTGTCTTATAGCCATACCGCTCTAAGGCTTCAAAATGCTTCATTTTAAAACTCGATGCCTCATCCACCCTCAATGTATGATGCTCAAATACCTGTATTCTGTTTTTAGGCTTGCTCATATATGGTTTTAAACGACTCTAACGTCCACCCCTCACAATTGGTAAAATTGTAGATAGGACGTTCATCAAACTCCTCATAATCGTCCACACTACCCTCATCCAAAAACGCCACTTCACTCTTCTTCATCTCCACAAACTCCTTCCCTACTATCAACCTTATCTTACCCCAATCGCCATAAAAATACTCTTGCAACAGTGGCAATATCTTATTTTGAAATATGTACTTCAACTCTTCCAGCGGCTCCTGTTTATTTTTAATAGTCATAAAATACGAATGTCCAATACAATAATCCTTGTCCAACAGCTTTTCAATCCTACCATTAATAGCTTTAAGCATTGCATCTAAATCAATACCCTCACAACTAAACTCCTCGCTGTTTAGCAACCATGGCACGGGATTCATCTCCATAAAAGAGAAGCGTCTCCTCAGTGCAGTGTCCAATGCCTCCACACTGCGGTCAGCAGTGTTCATGGTGCCGATAATGTGTAGATTAGATGGAACACTAAACCGCTCTTTGCTATAAGGCAATATCACCTCTATCTCTTCGGCTTGCCCTTTTCGTTTGTCAGGCTCAATCAATGTAATCAACTCGCCAAATATTTGCGAAATATTCCCCCTATTTATCTCATCTATTATGATAACATAAGACTTGGTTGTGTTATCAACTTGCTTTACTTCGTTGTTGTAATTTGCACTAATATAACTGGCAATAGACGACAAATAGGGCTTCCAATCTCTTACTGTCCCATCTTGCAGATACTCTTCAATCCACTCCTTTGCAATAACCATCTCAGTAGCAGTCTCTGTTTGAGGTATAGCCACACAGTTACCACTTCCATTAATTCTCACATCGAAAGGTTTTTTCTGAACAGGTGTTTCCAAACTAATCGAACCCTGCTCCATCACATAGTTTGTAAACTCTTCGTAGTTTTCATCAAACGATAAGTCCACCTTTTTCTTACTTGCAACCTTTGCAATCGATTTGAAGATACCATCACACACCTCATATTTCACATCTTCATTATTTTCCGATTTCACAGGCTTTATCCCCTCAATAAAATCTTCGTAAGATAGCGACTGATGAAACGTGATAAAAGCAATTTGTCCCTCTCCTGTTTCAGGGTTAAATCTCAATTCTCTAAACCGCTCATTTAAAACAACCCTATCATCACTGTTCTCCTCAAAAAACTCCTCTTCAACAATTTTCAAAGCTTCGTTTATTGTATTGTAGGTCTTTCCTGTTCCTGGAGGACCGTAGAGGATTGTGTTTGAGGGAGTCATATCTTTTGGTGGTGGTGGTGTAACTTCTGATTCTATTCCAAAAACAAAATTCTCAAACTCCTTATTATTACTTTTCCAATGACTAGATTTATCAGTTCTTTTTAAATCCTCCTTCATTGATTCTATTATAGCATCCCACTTTTCAGAAACAAGCGCAAAATCATTTGTACTATTAAAATATGCTTTTGGGTTCCCCTTATAGTGATAGCTATTATCGCCTAACTTCTTTTTTGAAATATATCCATACACACCGTTAGGATATCTCAAATGGATATTAAAACAATAGCGTGGTCCTACAATAAAGTTAAACCTATTGTGTCTCACAGTATATACCACGCGTTCATCATTGGGTTTAAGATTCAGCTCCAACACTATTTTTCTAAGATTATCGATGAAGTTCTTAAATAGATCAGGTCCATATTCTGAATCAAACTTCCTCTTTATTTCAAAAAACTGAGAGTCATCTTCACCATTTTCGTCACCTTCCATTATACCAAGCAAACGTTCATAATATGTATCATAATTAGGTTCTTTAGTATCATAAGGTGTAATATCGGTAAGAGTTTTTGTTACCATCTGATCATCTATATGCCAATTACCATTCAGCCTCCAATCCACCTTTCTAATATGTTTATACTCTTCTCTATTATCATTGAAGATATAATTCGATGCTACAACACCATAGCCAAGCAGTTCGTACACTCCTTTTTTTACAATCACAACATCTCCAACTTGCATCACATTAGCAAAATCATCATTTGCAGTAGTATCATTTTTCTTCGAGCCATCTCCTCCATAGGCTTTATCAAGAGCTTCCTTTATTTCATTTTTATTCTTGTAGCTATTCAAATTTTCAAGCTTATCCCATCCAAGTCCCATAATTCCATCACTATAAAACTCATCCCAATTTCGTGCTTGTTCACCTGGCGAGTATAACCAGTAACGCTTTTCTACTTTTCTATTCATAATTAGCTCTAATATTGCTTCATACTCCTCTTTTGTTGCTGAAAAATTAGTCCCTTGAGTACCCACTTTCAAATTAGCCAATTCTTCAATTTCATCTATCTCATCTTTTAAAATTGGATTGTCAGCCAAATTGTGAGTGATATTAATAGCAGCTTTCAACTCACTCGTATCTTCAATTTTCCATAAATGACTGTCTGGAAATGATTCCCTATCAACAGGTTCAGAAACCACATCAGCCAATGCATAGCAACCCGCTTTACTTCCAGTAATCCAAATAATTACCTTGTCACCTGCTTCTATTTTATCTTTATGACTTGTTACTGTCCAAGCTTGTATATCATCCTCTCTAAATGCTGTTTCAAAATCATACTTATCAGGATTTCCTTGAAACACCCAATAATTTACATCTTTGCTTTTACGCTCCATCTGAAATAGTATATCCTGTGCCAATAGTTTGTTATTTTTGCCATCATAGTATTCAGGTATATAGCTTTTCACCTGTTCTATTAACTCAACATCGGGTACAATATACTGCTCTATCAGCTCATCAATCAAGCTAAGATAATGAGTATATCTTTCATTTTTCTTTGCCTTTGCCACACCCAACAGCTCACAGTAGTATTTATAAAAAGAATATTTATAAAAAGAATACTTTTCAGGATATTTATAAGTCAAATAAGTAGAAATTGCTCGTTCATCTTGATGATGTTGATTAGTTTCTCCTAAAGCTTTATATAACGATTTTGCGCCTTTTGAGAAGTCCTTAATACGCTTAGTTAAATTCACAGATTCATCAAATAGTATCTCTAATAATTTACGTGTCTCTTCAGGTTTCTTTTCTGTTAAGTCATTGATAACAGCTTTACTCATATGAAACATTAAGTTGCTATAATTAATCGACTTTATCTCTTCATGCAGATTCTCTGCATCTATGTTTGGTCTGCCTTTGAATTGAGTTAGAAATTTCCATTTATATACCTCATCTTTTAATTGAGTTTTCGCAATATGCTTTTTATACTCTTCAATCATCTCTTGTATTGGGTCGTCACTTGTGTTTTCTTTATTCCACACCCAAGCCTCATGCGAAAGCTCGTAGAAAGGCAAATCAGTTTTCCCTCTTATTTTTTCAAGCAGTTCAATGTATTCACTGTAAGTGGTAAACTCAGCATTTACACCAAGTTCTTTTTTAATATATGGTATTGTAGGTCCATTAATTGGAAGATATTTTTCGGGATTGATATAAAACAGTGCCTCAGTTAGTTTTGCTCTACCCACATTTTTTATATCCAAAGCATCAGCAAAAA
>CAZURM010000107.1:0-5170 GCA_964622945.1 uncultured Proteiniphilum sp. | reverse complement strand
AATATTCGTGTTTTTAAGTTTTGTAGGAATATGTTTTGTATATTTGGAGATATAAGTAAAAGCGGGGCTATATAAACAACTATTAAGTATATAATTCAACTTAAAATACTAAACCTGAATGATTTTAGACAACGAAAACAAAAACAAAAAAGTCCACGAATGGATTAGCGAATATACCGAAGAAGGCACATTTGATATAGTAACAGGTTATTTTACCATTGGGGCTTTGGCTTGGCTGTCAAGTGAGATAAACGAAAAAATAACTGACTTTAGAATGGTATTGGGTGACATTGTTAACTTCGATGCAGAATCGAATCGTCCGCTTGATTTATTAAACGAAGATATCTCTATTGAAGCAGCACTCAAACTCAATAACCTATCGAAAGAAGCTGTCCGTTTCTTAAAGCAAGACAAGGTGATAGCTAAAACATTAGAGCCCAATTTTTGCCATGCCAAGAGTTATCTATTTAATCCCGAAAAAGACGAAAGAAATAAATTTTTCATTACAGGAAGTTCAAACCTCACAGAAGCAGGTTTTGGACTAAAATTTGCACACAACATCGAACTCAATATAGGTGAAACTGGCAACAACCATCAATACAAAGAGCTTTGCGAATGGTTTGATACACTATGGGAAAACAAGAAAACACATAAAGAGAAAACTCTAGTATCTGCCGATGGAAAAGAAATAAAAATTGATTTCAAGCAGTACCTTATCAACGAGATAGAGAGAATATTTATTGAATATACTCCAAAAGACTTATACTTTAAAGTACTCTTTGAGCTGTTTGGCAATCAAATGCTAGAGATAGAGAACGACCCTGAGTTTAATAGACAGATAGGACGTTTAGAAAACTCTATTATTTATAACACGCTCTATGAGTTTCAACAGAAGGGAGTATTGAGCCTTATTAGAATGCTTCAAAAATATGATGGAGCAATATTAGCTGATGCAGTAGGTTTGGGGAAGACCTGGACTGCACTGGCAGTGATGAAATTTTTCCAACAACAAGGTCGTGAGGTTCTTTTAATTTGTCCTAAAAAATTGGAACACAACTGGAATCGCTACAAACGAAATCAAGATTCAAGGTTCGAAAAAGATCAACTCGACTATTTCATCCGCTTTCATACAGATATGTGTGAAGATAGAGTTGAAACTTATACTGACAGAGGTGATAAATATTTTATAAACGACAAGCCCAAGCTTATAGTTATAGACGAAAGCCACAACCTTAGAAACGATAAATCGAATAGGTATCAGTTTTTGATGGAGGAGATATTGGCAAAAAACGAAGACATTAAAGTGTTATTATTAAGTGCAACACCCATTAATAACTCGTTGACTGATATTCGTAACCAGTTTAAACTAATGGTGCAAGGCAAAGTGCATGGCTACAACGAGAATTTAGGAATAAGAAACATAGACTACTCTTTTAGAACAGCACAACGTGCATTTAATCAGTGGAGACAAGAACCACAACCTGTTATAGGTAACTTTATAAAAAACCTGCCAGCTAACTTCTTTACCCTCACAGACTCACTCATTGTAGCTCGAACAAGGGCTATGATAGAAGGACCTGATTCAATGTTCACATTCCCCGAGAGAGGAAAACCAGTCAATCTGTTTGTTACCCCCACACAATTGGGAAACATCGAAACCTTTGAAGAGCTGTTCGAACATTTCCCACCCATGCTTTCAGGCTATCAGCCCTCCTTTTATTTAGAAGAAGAGAAAGAAAAAGGTGAAAAGAAAAACATCCTTACTGACGAACGCCAAAGAGATAGGTTTTTAGTGAAGATGATGTATATATTATTGGTAAAGCGGTTGGAGTCTTCTTGGTATTCATTTTTCTCAACTGTTGCAAAAATAAAAGACCATCATCAGAATGCATTAGACAAAATAATAAGATTTCAAGAGGGTAAACATAATGATAGTCTCAATGACATGTATAATACCGATCTTTTTGGTGAAGATGATCTGGTGGCAGACTATGAGGATTTGACCCTTGGTAAAAAAAGGAAGGTTTATCTTTCGGATATAGATGCAGCAGGTAATTTGAACGAGTATAAAGAGGACTTGAAGAGAGATATAAAACAGCTTGAAAATTTACATGCCAATTTAGAGCGATTCCAAATTAAAATATCGAAAGAGACAAAACATCGTAACAATCTGAAATCGGATGATACAAAACTAGAAAGATTGATTCACGAAATCAATAAAAAGCGAATGTCGGGTAGAAACAACAGTAATCAGAAAGTGATTATTTTTACTGTTTATCGCGACACAGCTGAATATCTTTTTGAACAATTAAAAAGCAGAGGTTTCGACAAGTTGGCAATGGTGTCGGGTTCTGGGTCACTCACAAGCGACTCGCATGAAGAGACCAATAAGTTTGAACCAATTCTAGAACGCTTTGCTCCCTACACCAAACTATATATGGAGAAAGAGTGGGAGTTTCATACCAAGAAAAAAGGCATGAATGCCTTCTACGAATGGCAAGAATGGATAGAGGAAAACCATCCAAGAACTTACAAGAAACTTCAAAATCCTATTGATATACTGATAGCAACCGATGCACTAAGCGAAGGACAAAACCTGCAAGACTCCGATATGGTTATCAATTATGATATCCATTGGAATCCTGTGCGTATTATTCAGCGAATGGGACGTATAGATCGATTAGGAAGCCCTAACAAAAAAGTGTACAGCATCAACTTTTGGCCCTCAGATAATATCAACACTTATCTAAACCTGCAAGGAAGAATAGAGCAGAGAATGGCTGCAATGAAGTTGGCAGGCTCTGAAGTGGATCTTCAGTTTTCCGACTCATTTAAAGAGATGGCGCAAGATGAATCGCTTGAACAAAAAATGACAAATAGAATGTTGGAGCAAATGCAGATAACATTAGACGATATAGAGGTGAACGAGCAATCGTTGGGCTTCAACGACCTATCGCTTGAACAATACCGTCAAGACCTGCTTGCAGAATTCCTTAAAGATAAAGATAGGTATAAGAGTATGCCTCGAGGGCTATACACTGGTTTTAAAGCAGACAAAACAATATGCCCTCAGCTGGGCTTAATTGCATTGTTGGGCTATCCCGCCAAACCATCAAAAGTGAAAGATCATGCGTATAGAACATTCAATCTCATTTATATAAATAAAAAGGGCGAAGAGGTGTTGCTTAATCAAAAAGAGGTGCTAGAAGCGCTTACTTTTCACAAAGACAATGAGCGCTTTGTGCCTCGTCAAGTAGATTGCGGCGAAGAGGAGGCTATCAACGGATTGGTGCAATCTCTAAAACATTGGTTAGACAAGCAAGCCTACAGCGAAGAGAAACAAGAAGATGGAACTGTAAAGAAAAAAATGGGAGAAGAGCCACTTAATCTGTTGTCTAATCTTCGTAAAGGAGATAGAAAAGCAATTGCTCAAATAAAACAAAACGAGAAAGCAAGCGATAAGTTTCAATTAAACAACTTCGACCTAATTACATGGTTCTTGGTTACTCCAAACTAATATTTAAAAATAGATACACTTAAAAACTGATATAAACAGATAGCATGAACTTAAACATATTTTCAACACTCGATTTTTTACCTGCACTACACACATTTTTCGAAAAACTAAACATCCCTATCCATCATATAGCAGATGAGCCTACTACGGCAAAAGAGATATTGATAGAGAACCATAAAGAAAACGAAACCTTTGCACTAACAAACGATGTTTATTTTGTGGGTATGGTAGATGATGCTACTTTTGCAAAAAGAGAAGCCACAACTGAACTAAAGGATATAAAAAAAGACTACGATGGTATTCTTATATTTGGTATTACATTACATGAACGCCCAAATGGCCTCTTACCAACCCGTACACAGTTAGCAGAAATAGCAAGGGCTTTTAACCGCGAGTTTTATTACACTCCCGTAGTAGTGGTGTTTAAGTATGGTAACCATATTGCTTTTGCCAATACAGAAAGGTTAAAATATAAACAGGAGTGGCGCGAAGGCGAAAAGGCTGGTAAGGTAACGTTGCTACGCGATGTGAACATTGAGAAACCTCATGCAGGACACGAGCGCATTCTTGCAGAGCTAAAAATACCAACTACAGGAAGAGATAAAGTTGACTCTTTTGCCAAGCTATATGCCTATTGGCAAGAGGTGTTGAGTGTGAATATACTTAATAAGAAGTTTTACAAAGAGCTTTCCAATTGGTATTTTTGGGCTATCCAAAATGTTCGGTTCCCAGGTGAATCTGTCCTTGAGAGCAAGATTACAAATGGAAAAAGTATAGATGACTTAAAACAGGAACACAAAGCAGAAAATGTGATAAGGATGCTTACACGTTTACTTTTTGTGTGGTTCTTAAAAGAGAAGAAACTTATACCTGATGAACTGTTCAACTTGAAAGCTTTGCAAGAAGATATTTTAAACAAGATTGATCCTATTAAGAATTACGGTGTGTTTAAAGAACAAAACATCGAGAGTATTTATTACAAAGCAATTCTTCAAAACTTGTTTTTTGCTACACTCAATTGCCCTATAGAAGGTGATAGTATAGATAAACGTAAACGTGGTTTTAGAAAAGGAAACAACAATTTTGGAACGCTTTTTTTGATGCGTTATGAAGAGTATTTTAAAGACAAAGATAGTTTCCTATCGATGGTGAATCAGGTGGTTCCTTTTTTAAATGGAGGTTTGTTTGAGTGCTTAGATGAAAGAGGAGAAGGAGAAAAAAGGGATGAACGCGTCTGGATTGATGGATTCTCCGACAATCTGCCAAAAGAACAACATCTTGTAGTACCCGATTATCTCTTTTTTGGATTGGAAGAGGAAGCTGACCTTAGCGATGTGGTGGGAATTGACACTAGAGAGTATAAGCAAGCTGCAGTAAAAGGATTAATTAATATACTAGAATCGTACAAGTTTACCATCACAGAGAATACACCTATTGAAGAAGATGTAGCCTTAGACCCAGAACTATTAGGAAAAGTTTTTGAAAACCTTTTGGCAAGCTACAATCCCGAAACCAAAACAACTGCTCGCAAACAGACAGGTTCGTTCTACACGCCACGTGAAATAGTGAACTATATGGTGGACGAAAGCTTGATAGCATATCTTACCACTGTACTCGACCCCACTGTACTCGAAGCTTCCAGCTTTGAGAAAA
>CAZURM010000106.1:0-5184 GCA_964622945.1 uncultured Proteiniphilum sp. | reverse complement strand
TTGATATAGATTATGGCTATTTATGTGATGAGACACAAAATGTAATATACTTTCAATTATTTGATTTAACAGATACCAATAAAATACTGACAAACGAGATCAAAGATGAAATAGTACAAGTTCTTCCCAAAGTTTGGGATTCAGGTGTAGATGATAATAGCATATATATACAATTTGAGATAGATGAAGATCTGACAACTGATAAAATAAATAATTGTGCGATGGACTTCAAAAATTATATTTTGAAAACTGTGTTGTATAGCCAGATACCGATGCACTAAAAAGGGAATATAGTTTATTTAAGCATGAAACTAATCGACAACATAAATACAAAACTTGGCGATGATTTAAAAAACACAATCAGGAGCGGAAGCAAGCTTTCCATTGCTGCTGCCAGCTTTTCCATATATGCTTATGAAGAATTAAAGCATCAGTTTCAAGATATCAATGAGCTTCGCTTTATATTTACCTCCCCCACCTTTATAAAAGAAAAAACACCAAAGGAGAAAAGAGAATTTTATATTCCCCAACTTAACCGTGAGCGTAGTCTGTATGGTAATGAATTTGAAGTTAGACTTAGAAATGAGCTCTCACAAAAGGCCATCGCCAGGGAGTGTGCTGAGTGGATTAAACAGAAAGTGAAATTTAAGACCAATGCCACACAAGAATTAATGAGTGGTTTTATTCATCTTGAACATCATAATTCAGAATTGAAGGATGATATTACTTACTTTCCAATAAATGGGTTTACTTCCGTAGATCTGGGAAATGAGAAAGGCAATAACATGTTTAGTCTTATTACTAAGAACAGATCTCCCCAGAGCGAACGTTATCTTGAAATATTTAATGACCTCTGGCATGATAAGGATAAACTTAAAGATGTTACTGAAGAAGTAACAGAGTATATATCCAACGTTTATAGAGAGAACGCTCCAGAGTATATATACTTTATTACTCTATATAACATCTTTAATGAATTCCTGGAAGATATTTCTGAAGATAATCTGCCCAATGAAGCAACAGGTTTTAAAAACAGTCAGATCTGGAACACACTTTATAATTTTCAGCAAGATGCTGCACTTTCTATCATAAATAAATTGGAGAAGTACAACGGTTGTATTCTTGCAGATAGTGTTGGATTAGGAAAAACGTTTACAGCACTTGCAGTCATTAAATACTATGAGAACAGGAATAAATCCGTATTAGTACTTTGTCCCAAAAAGCTTGGCGACAACTGGCTAACATTTCGAGGGAATCTTACAAACAATCCAATAGCAGGTGATAGGCTACGTTATGATGTATTGTTTCATACTGATCTTTCTCGTGATAGTGGCTACTCAAATGGGTTACCATTAGACAGAATTAACTGGGGTAATTACGATCTTGTAGTAATTGATGAAAGTCATAATTTCAGGAATGGGGGGCAGATTTATGGTGATGAAGAGAAAAAGGAAAATCGTTATCTCAAATTACTTAACAAGGTAATCAGAACAGGTGTAAAAACTAAAGTTCTTATGTTATCTGCCACACCTGTAAATAATCGTTTTTTTGATTTAAGGAATCAACTTGCACTGGCTTATGAGGGAGATTCAGAAAAAATAGACAGTCTGTTAAATACCAAACAGTCTATAGACGAAATTTTCCGTTATGCTCAAGCAGCTTATAACAGATGGAGCAAACTGGATGCAAAAGAAAGAACTACAGATGCACTCCTTGATATGCTCAGTTTCGATTTCTTTGAAATTCTTGATAGTGTTACCATTGCACGATCAAGAAAACATATACAGAAATATTATGATACTACGGCTATTGGAACTTTTCCCACTCGCTTAAAACCTACTTCAATACTTCCTTCACTTACAACGAAGACTAATGCCATTAACTACAACGTGATATATGAGTTGCTTAACCAGCTGAATCTTTATATCTACACTCCTTCCGATTTTGTTTTTGAAAGCAGTAAAGATAAGTACGAAGAGAAGTATGGCAGTGACATGGGAAATGTGTTTTTTCGTCAGTCTGATCGGGAGAAAGGTATTAGAAGACTGATTAATATAAACCTTTTGAAAAGATTGGAGAGTTCGGTACACTCCTTTAGGTTAACAGTAGAAAGGATAAAAAAGTTAATAGATGAAACCATAGAACTTATTGATTCAAAGGATAATAATCAAGCAGTACAAGTAGAGGGATTTGTTAACGATGATGATTTGGAACTGGATGATCAGAATACCGATTTGATGGTAGGTAAGAAAGTAAAAATATCACTGAAAGATATTGATACACTTTCTTGGTCTTCCTCTTTAAAGCAAGATAGTGAGACACTTAGAACTCTGCTTTACTTTGTTAATAATATTACTCCTGAATATGACCTTAAATTGCAGACCCTGTTAAAGCAGATTGATCATAAAATAGAAAATCCTATCAATGATAATAATAAGAAGATATTAATATTCACCGCTTTTGCTGAAACAGCAGAGTACCTATATGAACATGTAAGCAGATATGTTAAAGAAATTCACGGTCTTCATTCTGCGCTTATAACAGGATCAGTTGATGGACGTTCAACTGTACCAAAGATGAAAAATGATATGAATACCGTTTTAACTTACTTCTCACCACTATCAAAACAAAAAAAGCTGCTTAAGTCCAGAATTAAAGATGAAATCGATATACTGATTGCAACAGATTGTATTTCTGAAGGACAAAACCTGCAGGACTGCGACTATCTGATTAACTATGATATACATTGGAACCCGGTGCGTATAATACAGAGGTTTGGACGAATCGACCGTATCGGGAGTAAGAATGAAGTAATACAGCTGGTAAATTTCTGGCCTGATATGACGCTTGATGATTATATCAATCTGAAAGCACGCGTAGAAACACGCATGAAGATATCAGTAATGACATCAACAGGAGATGATAATCCAATTAGTGAAGAAGAAAAAGGTGATTTGGAATATCGTAAACAGCAGCTTAAGCGGCTGATGGATGAAGTTGTAGATATTGAAGATATGAGTAGCGGTATCTCTATTATGGACCTTGGATTAAATGAGTTTAGGCTTGATCTGCTTGACTATATGAAATCTGATCCTGACATAACACATGCACCTTATGGACTACATGCAGTTGTAGAAGCCAATGACGACTCACCCGAGGGTGTGTTTTATGTGCTGAGGAATATTAGTAATGGAGTAAATATTGATCAGCAGAACCGCTTACATCCGTTTTATATGGTATATATTTCTAAAGATGAAGAGGTGTTATGCAGCCACCTTTCGCCTAAAAAGTTTCTTGATAAGATGCGTCACCTTTGCAAAGGTAATTCTGAGCCTATAAAAGATTTGTGTAAGAAGTTTAATAAAGAAACCCGAGACGGCAGAAAAATGGATACATATTCGCGTCTGTTGGAATCAGCTATCAGTTCAATAATTCAGATAAAAAAAGAAAAAGATGTAGAAAGCTTTTTTACAGCTGCCGAGCCAATTGAAATAGGTTACTCCATTAAAGGATTAGACGATTTTGAATTGATATGTTTTTTGGTAGTTAAAAATAAAGTAGATTTATAATAATGTTGCAATTTCCACCATCAACACAAAAACACACAAGACTACCCAAAGAGAGCTTCTATGCACAAATGAATCTGACCAATGAGTTGAAGCGATCTTTTGTGGAAGATATTGAGAGTATTATATGGAGTAATATTCTGACAAGCGACAGTTTAAACACCGGTAAAAGTGATGTGGTCAAGCAGATTGATGTACTAAATGTATCACTAAAGAAACGTGATTGCAATTACAAAATATTCGAAGCAATAGAGAAAATAATTCCCCGACATCTGCTGTTCGTTTTAAAACATGATAATGATGTACAACTGCTTGTTCATTACAAAGAAGAGCATGAGAATGCTAAAAATAAATATCGTATACTACAATGCTATAAGACAGAATGGGAGAAGGCCGAGAACGTGTACTTAAACATTTCCGGGTTAGATTTGGAGCGAATTTATCATAACTTTGTATATCAGATTGCAGGAAACAAGCTTCAAAAAGAACCCGAGATAGATATATCTGAAGCAGTAGATAGAAGCATCGAGAAAGAAAAAATAAGAAAACAGATTGAACGCTTAGAGGCAAAAAAACGTAAAGAGAATCAATTTAATATTCAGATAGAGATTTCCAATAAAATAAAGGAGCTCAAGAAAATTCTGTAGGTTACAATAATTGTAATCGGAATCTGTTGACTACAACAATGTTTGAATTTATGTAATTAAATTAGAAGCATTAATTATTTTTACGTATCATTGTAATCAGGTTTAAGCTGATTATTCAAATATGGAAGATAAATATATATCTACTCAGTCAGGTAAATTGTTGAATTATTTCAACAAGAGGGATATATCATGTTTTCGTTATGACGAAGCATATAAAGCACTTCCCGACGTTAAACAAGGTACTGTTAAACAATTGCTGAGCGATATGACAGACAGGGGTTTGTTGATGCGCTTAAAAACGGGTGTATATTACATAATTCCTTATGAAGCAGATTCAAGTAGTTTTATGCCTGATTGGCATTTGATTGCTCCCTTCATTGTAAACGATGCCGAGTACTATATTGGATATTACTCAGCATTGCAAATTCACAATTTAATAACACAGCCTTCATTAAAAGAACAAATAGTTGTATCAAAACAAATCACACCTTCTGTACTTATGATTAAGGATATACCTTTTCAGTTTATATATCATAATAAAGATCATTTTTTTGGTTATAAAAAAACCTGGATTGATAGCTTTAACAAAGTGAACTGTTCTGATTTGGAGAAAACAATTGTAGATTGTTTGTACCGCCCGGATTATGGGGGAGGAATTACAGAAATAGCCAAAGCTATCTATCAGACTAAAGACAAGTTGAATTTTGAAACGCTGGAGAAATATGTATTAAAATTCAAAAGTCCCGCAGTAATAAAACGTTTAGGTTTTCTATTAGAAACATTAAATGTCGAGAATGATATAATTGATACTCTTCAAAAGCATAAGAAATCTTCCTATGTATTACTAGATCCTCAATTGCCGGCAGAAGGTAATTATTTGGATCGCTGGAAAATTCAGGTAAACATTGATATTGAAACTATTAAATCTGCTATATATACATGATAAAACCGTCCGAATTACAAAAGAAAGC
>CAZURM010000105.1:0-5322 GCA_964622945.1 uncultured Proteiniphilum sp. | reverse complement strand
AGGTGTTAAGCAAAAACATAAAGGGGAAGTTGGAGTCATTTTATGTGGGAAGAGAGATAGTGATACGAAAAAATGTGGCGTAAAATTATTTTACTTACTTTTCATTGGATTGATTGACTGACTATCTACGATAGATAAAAAATAATACTATAAACCGTATAAGTAAAGGATTGAAGCTCAAATCAAGTCTAACAAAAAGATAGAAATGAAATCCTTATATTCCAAACACTTCACAGTGTGTAACGTTCGGTTCACTACAATTTATTAATTTACACGTGAGCCAGAGAAGTTCTATTTTTCTCCTTAGTACATGAATGTTTCAAAAACGAAAACAACTACTATTTCCCATTTTTTTGTATAACTCTTTTCTCTTATTATACTATATTGGTTGTGTTTTTATTATCAAATAAATAAGAAACCCACGCCTAAATAAATTAAGCGCAGGTCTCTTATTTTAAAAACGTTGCTTATCAAAAATTTATTTACTCAACGTCTGCCTCAAATTGTACACAACCTACTTGACCGTTTGTATACATAAAGTATAGATGTAATTTCAGACCATCGTCTGATACTTTCAGAGCCACATCACCAGTTCCATTTCCATTACTTTCTCCATTACCACTTTCTTTACCACCATAAACACCTACTGGTAATTCCCACACTGAAGTAGCAATAGATTCGGGGGAGCTTGCATCAAATAGCAATGCCGAGTCATTAGAACCCCATTCAAATGGATTTATAGTAGCTTGTACTACATAAGGTTTCTTATTAAACAGTGTATAATCTACTGCATTTACAACCCAATTTGAACTTATTTCAGGACCCCATCCTTTTACACTATTCGTTGTACCATCAACCCATGCAAGCTTATATGGTTGAGTATAGTATGCAACGAAATAATCGCTGTTTATATCAGATGGATCTGTATATACAAGGTCTGCATGTGTGCCCCAACTTGCACCTTCAATCCCATCTATGGTTATTTTATCAGGTGTAGTTGATACAAATGCTCCATCCTTCACTTGCCAACGTAGAAACTGTTGATCAGGACCATATATTGGAGCAGTTATGATTGCATCTTTATCTATACTTCCCTTTATTGATATCTTACGACCTAAAGCAAGTCCTTCATCATGTTCAATATATAACTCAGGGGTTGATGTAGCATCTTTTATTTTCCAAATTTTGAATTTTCCATCGTTAGCTTTATCATTTGGAGCAAGGTTGCATACAAGGATATTTCCATCGTCATCAGCTGTGTTGTAAAAGTTAGATAAGCCACCAGGAACAACAATACTACTCATATTCAATGTACCCAGTTTCTCACCAGTCATACGATCTAGATAGATGCTTTGTAATCCACGCGTATTAAGTACAACGTGATCTTTGGTAACAGCCATGCCTCCAGTAGCTTGTAGAGTGTCAACTCCCAAATCTTCTTTCAGTTTTTTAGCCCAAAGCACTTGCCCACTACCCTCTTTAATGCCAACACCAGTTTCAGGTTCTTCAATAACATCAGGTACAACTGCTCCCATCACAAATTTACCCGAACGAGACTTGCCTAGTTGATCATTTACAATTATATTATTATCTATAACAGGCTCAAATTCAGATGCTAATGTTTGTAACAGTATTGCATCCATTCCAAAATATGCTGCAGGAGAAGTACCCGTTATCATACATGTACCATCTGCTGTTAATTCACTAATCATTGTAGTATGATCAAAGGTTTTGTCAGCAACTTCGGCTCCATCTTTGTCTAACAGTTTATTACCTACAACTGCGTAAGATGTTATGTATGTACCTTCATTATAAATTTCACCACCTCCTCCAGTATTACCTGATAGAATAGAGTTGTAGATATTTACAATTGTATTTTCTAGAATTTGAATTGCACCACCATTCCCAGTTGCTTTATTCTTATAAAAAGTGCTATTTATAACATCAACTGTTGCTTCTTTACCTTCTGTACCATGTGTTCGAATTGCACCTCCTGCTCCAACCGAGTTCTCTGCAAAAGTAGAGTTTACAATTTGTGTATATGATCTAGCTTGTGCGTATATACCACCACCACCTTGCCATGTGTTTTTACCTGTACTATTGTGCGCAAATGTAGAGTTATAAATATACATATCAGCTGGTCCATAGGGATTAGAATTAGATATACCACCTGCAGCTCCTGATGATGTATTATCCGAGATATTACATCCAATTAAGTAAGTAGTAGCAGCATTCATAATACCTCCACCATTTGTAGATTTATTATTTACTATATCTGTATTAATGAATTTTGCAAGTGCGCTATATTGAACATAAACACCTCCAGCAGCATTAATAGATTCATTATCTGATATTACACAATCTACAACATCTATTCTAGCTTTAGCTATTGTAAGACCAGCACCATAAATACGAGGATAGTTAACGCCATTTATTAATATATTACCTGCACTTCCAGTAAGTCCATGTTTGATGTGCAAATTCTTAAGTATTATTTTCTTGCCTTCCTCTATAGGGGCTGTCACAGCAACAACATGATGGAGTCTATTATCACCACTAAGAATGGTTTCATTAGCTTTACTTGAAACTGATCCTTCTGAAGCATCAGCGGGATATCCTCCAATAAGAGTTACATTTTTTGTAATCTCAAAGGTTTTATCACCATCTTCAGTACCACCTGTAATCATATTAGTGGGTATGTATGTACCAGCTGCAATGTGAATTTCATCACCCTCTTCCATTATTTCAAGAGCTTTTGTTAATGTAGTAGCTTTTGCCCATGTTGAGCCATCGTTGGTTTCAACCCCTGATTCTTTTACAAATATACTAGGTGTTTTAAAATTTTTAAACTCAAGTTTTACACCATCCCATTCAACATTGTAATAATAAACCTTACCTGCTGTATAAGCAACTGCAGCTTCTGGTTTAGTGTTAACACTTGTTGAAAAAACATTATCATCTGGAGTTATAGCTTCCAATTTCAACTCTGGCCAAGTTTTACCAGCCATTGGAGACCAACTCCATAAGGTTAGAGTCTCTCCATCTGCTACACTCATATCAGTGGCATTGAAAGAAATATAATTTCCACCAGAGTCAACATCTTCAAACTCTCCAGTTTCTAAATTAAAGGTTTTGCCTCCCTCACCATTATTATAAGCCCAATTAGCTGCTTCATCGCCTCCAGTAAGTCGCACTTCTTTTAAGCCAGCTAAAGATTCATCACTTGTATTCTTGACAATGATACTAACAAGAGAGCCAAGATGTTCAAAATCAACCGATGCTTCTAAGGTACTAATCTTTAAATCCTTAGAGGCAAAGTGAAGCATTACATCTTTTTTAGCCTCAATTAAGTCAAGTAAGCTAGCATCGCTTGTGTTTTGAGGTAATACAGCAAGAGTTGGATTATCTTCCGATAATCCTCCTCCACCGTACACACCGTAAAGATTAAATACTCCTGTTATTTCTGATGGTATAACAATATCAAAATTTGCTTTTTTCCCATCAGATGAAATATCACCTACAGTAACTGTTTTCTTTATCTTGACATTTTCTTGTACAAAAACAAGATCCAATTCATCACCTTCTTGCCAGGTCAGAGCAACAGCCATATCATCCTCTTGTGCTAAAGCAACCCTTGTAATAGGATCATCTTCAGGCATATTAGCTTTAAGCGATATAACGCCCTTTACGCCACCAGGGTAGGAACCCTGGTCTGTAAAGAGTGGTTCATTGCTACATCTCAGAAAAAAAAGAAGTGTAGCGACGGTTAAATAATATATATGCTTTTTCATACCCATTGTTTGTTAAAATATTAAATAAAATTGTAAAACTTAAGGAAATTCAGGGGTCATTCCAGGAACTTCACCACTACCAGTATTGCCACTTGTTTCTACTATTGCTCCCATTACAGATTTACCTAAACGAGAATCTCCAAGTTGATCGCTTGTAATGATATTGTTATCAATTACAGGAGTAAATATAGCGGCCAATGTTTGCAAAGAATTTGCATCCATTCCCAAAGTTGCAGCAGGAGAAGAAGCTGTTATCATACAGGTCCCATTATCCGCCATCTCACTAATCATAGTGTTATGATTAAATGTCTTACCATCAACTTCATTACCGTCTTTATCCAACACTTTTTCACCCAATACAAGATAAGATTTAAGAGTATTACCTAAAAAATTGAAATTTTCATCTTTAGGGGCTGTGTTTCCTGTTATAATAGAGTTGTAGATATTTACAGTGGTGGGAACTTCATTTTGTATTCCACCTGCAAATTGTGTTGCTGAGTTACCATATATAGTACTATTTATAATATCTGCGGTTGACTCTTTACCTGAAGTACCATACACATGTATTCCAGAACCCTTCCCCCCTTTATTTCCAAAAATTGTGGAATTTACAATTTGTGTATAGGAGTTTTCGCGAGCATATATTCCTGCTCCTGCACCCCATTCTGCCGGTGAGTTATTTGCGACAGTAGAATTATATATATAAAGATAAACTGGTTGCTTATTACTTTCGTAATTATATATACCACCAGCCACTCCCGTTCCAGAATTATTAGAAATATTACAACCTGTTAAAAAGGTAGTAGATGCATTCCAAAGTCCCGCACAATTACCGTTTACATTTATTGTTTTATTATTAATAATGTCAGTATCTACAAAACTTGCAACTGCTCCAGCATGCACATAAACTCCACCAGCAAAATTTCCAGACTGATTATCAGATATCTTACAATCAATAATATCAATTAAAGATAATCCTATTGAAAGCCCTCCACCAAATGACCGATTGAAATCAGCGCCATTAATAGTTAATAAACCATCAGTCCCTTCTCCAGCAAATCCATCTTTAATTGAGAGATTCTTAAGCGTTACTTTTTCACCTTCTACTGGAAGTGCTGTAACGGTAACGGTATGGTAGAATTTATTATCTCCACTTAGGATAGTTTCATTGTCTTTACTAGCAACGGCTCCATCAGATGCATCTGCGGGATAACCTCCAATAAGGGTTACATTCTTATTGATTTCAAATGTTTTGTCTCCCTCTTTGTCACCACCTGTCACCATATTAGTGGGTACATAGGTGCCAGCTGCAATGTGAATCTCATCACCCTCTTCCATTATTTCAAGAGCTTTTGTTAATGTAGTAGCTTTTGCCCATGTTGAGCCATCGTTTGCCTCATTGCCCGTCTCTTTTACATAAATATTGGGTTCTGCTACAGGAACTTCTTCATCAGCTATTACTTCATTCCACAACAACATCGCTTCAGCTTCTGTTAAAGCCTTATCATAAATTCTTGCTATTGCTAGACTC
>CAZURM010000104.1:0-5345 GCA_964622945.1 uncultured Proteiniphilum sp. | reverse complement strand
ATTTAATATAATTCATCAAAACAAAAACTAACTATGAAACAATTTTCAAAATTAATGGCTATAGCGCTAATGGGAGTTGCTCTGACTTTATCAAGCTGCGGAGCGAATAGAACCGTTTTAGGTGGTGCTATAGGTTTAGGGTCAGGAGCAGCTGTTGGTGCTGGAGTAGGTGCTATTGCAGGCGGAGGACGTGGTGCTGTAGTTGGAGCGAGTATCGGTGCTGTAGTAGGTGGTGCAGCTGGTGCCATTATTGGTAACAAAATGGATAAGCAAGCTGCCGAACTTGAGCAGATTGAAGGGGCTCAAGTTGAAAAAGTGAACGATGGTGAAGCAATAAAAGTAACTTTTGAATCAGGTATTCTTTTTGCAACTAATTCGAGTACATTAAGTAACCCTTCAAGAGCATCACTTGATATGTTTGCTAATTCTCTACAAAACAATCCAGATACTGATGTTGAGATTTATGGTCATACAGACAGTACTGGTAGCGATGCAATTAATAATCCTTTATCTGTGCGTCGTGCTGAGTCGGTTTATAATTATTTAAATTCTAAGGGCGTGTCTGGACTTCGTATGTCATACGAAGGATTTGGTTCTTCACAACCTATTGCGGATAATAGCACTGCAGAGGGAAGATCTGAAAATCGTCGTGTCGAAGTCTATATCCTTCCAAATGCTAAGATGATACAGGATGCAAGAGAGCAGGCTCAATAACTATTTTAAATAATATATATAATTTAATATTTATGTTGATCGCGCTACTTTTGTAGCGCGATTTTTGTTCTAAATAATAATTGTAAAGAATTAAATTTTTGAAAATAATCAAATAAAAAAAGGAGTTATATAATATGTTCACTTTATTAACAATAGGGTTCCTGAGTTGAAAATGAAGAGTGTTTTATTGTTAAGTTGACCAATATTTTATATTGTTTCTGATGTAGATTAATTTTTAGACTTATTGTATCTAATTTATAGCTCTATTTTAAAATAATGTGATTTGTTAAAAGAGACAATTAGGTTATTGTAGTATGATTTAATTTAATGTGACTGAATATAATGTTATATGCTGGTAACGAGCAGTTTAATTAATTTTATTTGATAATATAAATGCTGTTAACTTATAGAAAACATGTTTATTTTTACTCGTTTAACTTCTGAACCATACTGCTGTTAATCTCAACCACAGCACATCCTAGTTGTGTTATTCGTATGGCAATATTAGATCTTCCTTCAATATTAACAAGCTCTCCCTCTAAACCTGAAAGTGGACCTTTTATAACTTTTATCATTTCACCAGTTATAAGCTCATTGATTGTAAAGCTTACAGATTGCTCAGAAAAATTAAGCATAAACTTAAATTTATCCATTTGATCCATGGGTATTTCTGTAGGAGAATGTTCACCTCGTAACACAAGATAACGAAGCACGGATGGCTGTGTTATTACTGTGCGCTGTTCATTTGTGTCAACATGTACGAAAATCATCATTGGTATGAGAACACGTTCAATCTTTTTTTTTCGATCACTCCATTGTCTAATTTCTGTCTGTACAGGTAGAAAGTTTTCTATTCCTAAACTTGTTAACTTGTCCCTTACTTTCTTTTCATGATGCATGTTAACGTAAACTGCAAGCCATTTTTTTCTACTCATAATCACCATTTCATATTTTGGAGATTACAAATATACAGAAAATAAATATTTAGGAATTTATCATTAAATCAAACTTTTAAACTGTTAACATTATCAAAATAACCAAATGAACTCTATTTTTACATTAAATTTGTAATTAGTAAATTTAGACTTATATTTGAATTTTAGTTGATGAACAAAATATTTATTTTGCTCATTCTGTTCTTATTTAGTTTGATTGTAGCATTTCCTTCTGAAATACCAGCTACGGAAGTTAGAGCTGTTTGGCTTACAACTAATTACGGACTAGATTGGCCCATAAACAGAAATAATCAGGAAGTACAAAAAAAGGAGCTTGTAGATATACTTGATTCTTTAAAGGAATATAATTTTAATACGGTTATATTCCAGGTTCGAGCTCGTGGTGAGGTTTTTTATAATTCAGAAATTGAACCAATGTCTTCAATAATAGTGTCAGAAGGAATGGATGCACCTAATTTTGATCCATTGGCATTTGTAATTGAAGAATGTCACAAGAGAGGTTTGGAATGCCATGCTTGGATAGTTACCTATCCTTTAGGTAGTGATAGACATGTCAATAGTCTTGGAGCAAAATCAGTTACAAAGATAAACCCTTCTATAACCAAAAAGTTTAATGGAGAGTGGTTTCTTGATCCTGGAAATCCTAGAACTGATGATTATTTAATTTCTATAGTTGAGGAGATTATTTCGAATTATGATGTTGATGGGATTAATTTTGATTATATACGCTATCCAGATAATAGAGGTCAATTCCCTGATGACGGTCTGTATAGACTTTATGGAAATGGACTATCACGAGCTGATTGGCGAAGAAACAACATAACACGTTTCGTAACAAAAGTATATGATATCGTGAAAAAACAGAAACCTTGGGTGCAAGTTAGTAGTTCTCCACTTGGTCGTTATCGAACCTTAAATGATAGGGGAAGAGGTTGGACTGCACTTGAAACTGTATTTCAGGATGCTGGTAAATGGATGCAAGATGGTAAGCATGACGCTTTGTATCCAATGATGTATTATAAAGATGAATTATTTTATCCATATTTTGATGATTGGATTTTGAACAGCAATAATAGAATTATAGTTTCAGGACTTGGTGCTTACCAGATGATTGAGTTAGGATGGAGCTCGGAAGACATAATAGATCAACTCGATTATTTAAGAGAAAATCAAGCAAGTGGACATGCTTTTTTTCGTACTGAAAACATACTTTCTAACAACAAGGGTATATTAGACGAACTTAATAAAATTTATAAATACCCGGCTAAACTTCCTCCTATGACATGGTTGTCAGACTCAATACCTGATGTACCATTAGATTTACGCGCGGAAAAGCTACCAAATGGTATGTTTGAACTTAAATGGGAGGGAGCCAATTACAATAGGGTAACATATAATGTTTATCGAAGTTCAACAGACGATTTTAGAAAGGACAAATCTGAAAATATTATTGCAACCGGTATACATGAGACTGTTCTGTATTTAATAGCTGACGACAATGATCAGGCGTATTATTATTACGTTACAACTTCTGATTCATATAATATTGAAAGTGAAGTTAGTAATCCTGCATTTTTTTATCATTCTGAAACTATAAAATAAAAATCAGTTTTTATAATAAAACATAGTCATCCTCATTCCAACATCTTAAATAAAATGATGGTAAAAACGTAGAAATATAGAAAAAATAGAATAATTTTGTAACTATGGATGTCAATTTGAAATTAAGAAAACAAGTAAAAGAAGAATTTACGGAATATCTTACTTTGCATAAGCATCGTAATACTCCGGAACGTTTTGCAATACTAGATCATATATATTCAACAAAAGGACATTTTGACATGGATACACTTTTTAAATCTATGATTGAAGTGAATTTTAGAGTCAGTCGTGCTACACTATATAATACAATTAATTTATTGCTTGACTGTGGACTTGTAGTCAAACACCAGTTTGGTGGTAATATATCAAAATATGAAAGAGCTTATGGTAATGAAAATCACAGTCATATAATTTGTACAACCTGTGGTGAAGTATGGGAAATGAAAAACGATGATCTGCTTTCACCGGCTCAACTAAAAAGAATCAGAAAATTTAGTGTTAGTTATTATAGTATGTATATTTATGGTGTTTGTAGCAAATGCAATCATGCAAAAAAGATGCAACTAAGAAAATTAGCACGCACAAGTAAAAATAAATAGAAATTTTAAAGATAAATTGGGTTAACTATTACGCCCATAATAAATTATAAAAATGAAAGTTGATGTTATTCTAGGACTCCAATGGGGAGATGAAGGTAAGGGTAAGATTGTAGATGTTTTAACTCCTAATTACGAAGTTGTAGCACGTTTTCAAGGTGGTCCAAATGCCGGACACACATTAGAGTTTGAAGGACAGAAGTATATTCTGAAATCAATACCTTCAGGTATTTTTCAGAAGGATAAGATAAATATTATAGGTAATGGTGTTGTAATTGATCCTGCACTTTTTAAAGAGGAGATTGATGCACTTGAAGCAAGTGGTCATAATTTAATAGATAGACTTCGTATATCCAAAAAAGCACATTTAATACTTCCAACACACAGGCTGCTTGATGCTGCATCCGAAATAGCTATGGGTGAATCAAAGATAGGTACAACAGGAAGAGGAATAGGCCCTGCTTATACTGATAAAGTAGGACGTCACGGATTAAGAGTAGGAGATATTTTACATAATTTCAACGAAAAATATAAGAAGGCTGTAGATCGCCATAAAAAAGAATTAGATAGTTTTAATATTGAATATGATTTAGATTCTATTGAAATTGAATGGTTTGCGGGTGTAGAGAAAATGAAAGAGTTTGAGTTCATTGATAGTGAACTATACATAAATAATCATCTGAAAGAGAATAAAACTGTACTGGCTGAAGGTGCGCAGGGATCTATGCTAGATATTGACTTCGGTTCATATCCATTTGTAACATCCTCAAATACCATATGTGCAGGTGCTTGTACTGGTTTAGGGGTACCTCCACAGCTTATAGGCGATGTATTTGGTATATTTAAAGCATATTGTACCCGAGTAGGAAGTGGTCCTTTCCCAACTGAACTTTTTGATGAAGATGGACAAGCTTTACGAGATTATGGTAATGAGTATGGCTCTGTTACTGGTCGCCCACGTCGTTGTGGTTGGATAGATCTAGTAGCTTTAAAATACACTATAATGCTAAATGGAGTTACTAAGCTTGTAATGATGAAAAGCGATGTACTTGACAGATTTAAAACAATCAAGGCATGTGTGGCATATGATATAAATGGAGAGGAGACTAAAGATCTTCCATTTGATATTTCTGAAGGAATTAAACCCGTTTATGTTGAGCTGCCCGGTTGGGAAACAGACATGTCAAAGATACAGTCAGAAGAAGAGTTCCCAGAGAATTTTAACAATTTTATAACCTTCATAGAAACAGCATTAGAGATTCCAATATCAATAGTGTCTGTAGGACCTGACAGAGTACAAACTATAATTCGTTGACTAAAACTTATAATTACTTGAATTACATTTTAAATTAAAGAAATAAGATTATTTGTTTTAATAAAATATATTACCTTCTATGCACAAGTAAACTTTTGTATATTAAAAAGTTATACCCGTCAATCCTTAATAACTGGTGTATCTAAATGTTATAAACACCAT
>CAZURM010000103.1:0-5347 GCA_964622945.1 uncultured Proteiniphilum sp. | reverse complement strand
AACTTTTACCTTTCAGAGCTGTATAATGACAGGATAATCTTACACATTTATTAAGGATAGTAAATATCCTCCCATTTTGGTATACTTTAATTAGGTAATTGCGAAACTACTCTTTTAAAATGAAAAAACGAGTGATAAATCCTGCAGATAAAGGTTGCCTTAATTAAGATAGCTATATTCCTAAAAATGGGCACACAAAATAAAGGTACTTAATTTCTCTGTAAAATTAATACCTATGCAGTGAGTGGTTTTAAACTTTTGATATACTGATGTTTATCGATTTTATCAGCGAGAATAACTGTTATTAATTGTGTGATTCCAGCTAGTAATAAGTCTGCATGAAGTGTTTTTGCGTTTTGGGTTTTACGACCAGCAATACAGAAACTTTCTTTAAAATGGTTGATGGATTGTTCTACGACAGATCGTATTTTATAGGTCTTACTCCACATATCCGTACCACGAATTGTTCCAGGATAAGCACGAAGATCTTTTTCAGGATAGATGTAGAACATTCTCCCACAAGAAGACGTTGTGCAAGGGTTTTCGCAATAACATTGGCGTTTATATTTATTATTATCGCCTTTAACCCATTTTACCTTGGGACATGAAAACTTAAAACGTACTAATCCATTTTTTCTTTTAGCACTTCCTTCAGGTTTCATCAGCAAAGAAGGCTCATGAGGACAACATGGAATACCATTTTCATTGATTGGGCACTGCTTGTTTCTGATTTTAGAGCGAGAATTAAGGGGGATATAGGCTGCAGAAAACTCTATATCTTGTAATAAAGATTTATAAATAAGACTACTATCGAAAGCTGCATCTCCCAGGAAAACTCCAGGTTTAATAAGGGGATGTTTTTCGAAAAAGTCTTCTAAAACAGGGATTAAAGCTTTGGCATCATGGAGTGATTTATCTTCGTCAGGAGAATCAGACTTTTTATCAACGATGATATTGGGATGTGCCAAAAGAAAGTCTTTGTTGTAAAAGGAAATATCCCGAACAATACCAAGGCCATTTGTAACCATGCCAAACTTATAGACATAACAGAAATGGCCATTGATATATAGCTGTTTGATTTCAGGGTTAGCAGCGGCATGAGAAGGCATAGAGCCATATGCTGCTTTATAAGGGTCATAAGAATCATCAAATCCATATGTTTTCTTGTATGCTTTAAGTTGTTTGACTATTTTATTGGCGTACTTGGGATTATTTTCAGTAACAAAAGCTTCAATTCCTGAAGTATCAAAAATTGTCATGGATGCTTTAGATTTATCAATGCGTTGGCATATCGGTTCGGTAACATCAACAAGGTTATCAAACATAGATTGTAAGTCCGGCAAGAAATCTTGTTTAAAACGTGTAAATTTAGACGCATCAGGAACCTTATCAAACCCACAAAAATCTCTTAGTTCCTTGGAGTATTTAAGGAAAGTAATCAAAAGACTATCTGTTGGGATAGAGAATATTCGCTGAAGAAGTAAGGCCCAGATCATTGCATGTAAATAGTATCTACGTGGGCGACCAGTAGGTGCATAAAAATGATTTATAAAAGAAGTAGGAACGAACTCACTAAGATTGATAGTCTGTTCTAATAAAGAAAGAAACTGTGGTTTATCACTTTCAAATTTTTCTTTACAATCAGAGTAAATATCTGCCAGTGAAAGCTGTTTATGTGGTATCATATACATGTAACTCCTTTCGGGATATATGGTGGATTTGATTGATGATACTTCAATTTTACCATAAACCAGTGAGGAGTTACATTTTTTATACAAAAAAATATCCCGTATTTATACGGGTTGTGGCGTTTCACAAACGCCTAATAATTAATTGAATTCAGGAGGTGCGTAATTATGAAGAAGCAAAACGTCATTAACTTGATTAAATATCATGTTGAGAGAAATGAAAATGCTTTTAGAAATGAAGCTATAAGTATAGCAAGATATTTTGATAGCTTTGGTGATGATCAATTGGCTGAATATATTATGAGTATGATTTCGGAGTCAAACTTGTATACCCCACAAAGTAGTGATTTCGAGAGTGAATTTTTAAAGCAATTAGATATTAGAAATACAGAACCATTAAATTTACCCTTAGAAATATCTGATGATATAAAAGGGATTATTAACGCAGTAAATCACAATATAGGAATTAACAAATTTCTCTTTGAAGGTTTGCCTGGAAGCGGAAAAACAGAAGCTGCTAAGCATGTGGCTCGTTTGCTTGATAGAACATTATTCTATGTTGATTTTGAAAACTTAATTGATAGCAAGTTGGGTCAAACCAATAAAAATATCGCAGAAGTCTTTAATGAAATAAATATGATTCCGCATTCAAATAAGGTTGTTATTTTATTTGATGAAATAGATGTTATTGCATTAGATAGAATTAATTCTAATGATGTGCGCGAAATGGGTAGGGCAACTTCAACGATTCTAAGAGAACTTGATAGGTTGACTGATTTAAACAAAGAAATTGTTATTATTGCGACTACAAATTTATATACGTATTTTGATAAAGCGTTGTCCAGACGTTTTGATGCAATCATTAGTTTCAATCGTTATAGCAAGGAAGACTTGATTGAAGTTGCTGAATACTTTTTTTCATCTTTTATTAAGAATTTCAGGGGAATATCAAAAGACACAAGGCTTTTTAAAAAGATATTAAAGACAGCAGATAATCTACCATATCCAGGCGAACTAAAAAATATTATAAAAACATCTTTAGCCTTCAGTGATGCAAATTTTGAACATGACTATCTAAGAAGACTTTATAATAATTTAATTGGTAATCTTGAACAAACTGAGATTAATCAACTTCATGCAAATGGATTTACTGTGCGTGAGATAGAAAAATTAAAGGGAGAATCCAAGAGTACTGTTGCAAGGAAATTGAGTAAGGAGGAAGGCCAAGATGAATAATGTGCTAGAATTAAAAGGTAAACGCTTTGTCCAAGCCTCAAAAGGTGGGAGGGGTGGTGGCGCTGCTATCAATAGCAAAAAAACAGTTTCAAGTGAAGAATTGCAAAGACTACAGTATCAACTAAGGCAAATTAAAGAATTCTGGGGAAAAGAAAAAAAACCTTTTGAAGGCATTTTAATTAGTGTTTACTACAATAAAATAGCTGCTAAAAGCAATAGGATATCTGGATTGTTCAAAGGAGATAAATCTAATTCAGCAATTGTTGGTGCTAAATTTAATGATGAAAAGATTAAACATATAATTACCTATTTCCTAGATATTACTGATCTGGATAAAAGTATTGACTTACTATCTAAAGCAGGTGTTATTCTAAAAGATAGATTCCGTGGTGAAATAAGCAAAGATATTTTTAATGATAATAAGGTAATGAATAGAATTCCGTTTGATAAATATTCCATGAGTAAATCTACTTTTAAACAAATTATAGCAGATATTTCTTATATTGATAGTTTTGAGGTTGAGAGTGCAACCTTGCCACTAAAGCAAAGCATAATTACTTTATATAACACAAAAACAGATACAAAAACATTACTTGCGAATTTAGGAATTGATATTTTGGCAAGCAGGATACTAGATAATCAAACAGTTTTTTTAGATAAAAACCAGCTGGAGCTCTTATTTGAAAAGGCTCCTTACCTTGTTTCAATGGCAACTGTAGATTTATCGGAATTATCTCCTATAGATTTTATTGACAAACATGAGAATGGTTTGTTGACCATTCCCCCTCCGAGTATTGAACCAACTATTGGAGTTATAGATACCTTGTTTGATAAAAGTGTTTATTTTAGTGAATGGGTAGAATATCATGATATGGTGGATGATAATCTTCCTAAGAGTACAAATGATTATCGGCATGGTACAGCTGTGTCTTCAATAATTGTGGATGGTGCTAGATTAAACCCATGGTTAAATGATGGGTGTGGCAGGTTTAGGGTTCGTCACTTTGGTGTTGCCACTGGCTCAATTTTTTCCTCTTTTACGATTATAAAACAAATAAAAGAGATCATTGCTAAAAATAAAGATATAAAGGTCTGGAACATTTCACTTGGAAGTAATCAAGAAATAAACGATAATTTTATTTCAGCAGAAGCTGCGGTATTAGACCAGATTCAATATGAAAATGATGTTATTTTTGTTATAGCAGGAACTAACAAGCCTAGTGAAAATATTGTGAAAATTGGTTCGCCAGCTGATTCTATAAATAGTATGGTGGTTAATTCTGTGACTAAGAAAGGATTATCAACAAAATATTCAAGAAAAGGACTTGCGTTATCATTTTTTGCAAAACCTGATGTTAGTTATTATGGTGGAAGTGAAGAACAATATATTCAAGTTTGTGAACCATTAGGTGCAGCAAATGTTGCAGGGACTTCATTCGCTACACCTTGGATTGCTCGTAAACTATCGTATTTAATTGATGTTCTTGGATTAAATAGAGAAATTGCTAAAGCAATGATTATTGATGCTGCAAGAGATTGGAATGAAAAACCGACACCAGAAGAGGTTGCCCTTTACGGGCATGGCGTCGTACCTATTAAAATAGACGAGATCGTTCAGACCAAAGACGATGAAATTAAATTTTTGGTATCCGATGTAAGTGAAAAATGGAACACATACTCTTATCATTTCCCAGTTCCACTTAAAAATGATAAGTATCCCTATATTGCAAGGGCTACTATGTGCTATTTCCCAATATGTAATAGAACACAAGGCGTAGACTACACCAATACTGAGCTGAATCTTCATTTTGGTAGAATAAAAAACGATGGTAAAATGAATGAAATCAATGATGATAAACAAAATCAAGATGAATCATTAAACACTGAGAAGCACTATCTTTTAGAGGGCGAAGCCAGAGGTAGATTCAGAAAATGGGACAATGTGAAATATATTGCTGAAAGACCTAAAGATAGAATGCGTCCTAAAATATCATACAATAATAAAAACTGGGGTATGGAAATTAAGACGAACAATCGATTAGATCCAAAAGATGGAATAGGAATACGTTTTGGCGTTGTAGTTACGTTAAAAGAGATTAATGGTGTTAACAGAATTGATGAGTTTATAAAAAGTTGTAATTTAAATGGATGGCTGGTTAATCAAATAGATATTGAACAAAGAGTTGATATTCATGAAAAGATCAATGAAGATATTGAATTTAACTGACTATGCTAACTATGAATTTCCTAATAACTTTTTTATATAGATAAAGGTTAATAGTTCCATTTGACAAAGAGTTAGTTTATATGACTAGCTCTTTTTTTGTGCCCAAAATTGAAAGGAGGAGCAAAGTTGAATGTAAAAATATATAGAACAAAGGATGGACAAAACTTTTCCCTTGAACCTATTTTAAATGATGGTA
>CAZURM010000102.1:0-5543 GCA_964622945.1 uncultured Proteiniphilum sp. | reverse complement strand
GGTATCAGCGATATGGAGCGCATTATAAATACAGCAGCAAAATTCGGAACAAAGATAGCGATATGTATCAACAAATATGATACCAACATTGAAAACACAGAAAAGATTGAAGAGTTTTGTAAAAAACAAGGACTGCCCTTTATCGGTAGGATACCATTTGACTCCAACGCAGTAAAAGCTATTAATAATGGGCAGACCATTGTAGACATAGACTGCACATCAGGGATAGAAGCTAAAGCGGTTTATCATAAGACAATGAAGCTACTTTTTGAAAAAGGTGGTGGTTAAAGGTCATGCTGATTAAAACTTTAGTGGAAAATACAACTATTTCTGAAGACTATGGTAATGAGCATGGACTTAGTCTATATATAGAAACTAATAACCGTAAAATTCTGTTTGATATTGGAGCAAGCGAATTGTTTCTTCAAAATGCTAAAAAGCTGGATATAAATATCGCTGATGTTGATTTTCTTATAATTTCACATGGACATTACGACCATGGTGGTGGATTAAAAACATTTTTGCAAGAAAACAAAAAATCAGAGGTGTTTTTACACCGCCTTGCTTTTGAAAAATACTATGCTCTGCGTCCAAATGATAAATTAGATTATGTCGGCCTTGATGGAAAACTGAAACATAACAAACAAATTATCCCTACGTCAGACCGCTTCTTTATTAGTAAAGGAATCCAAGTATTCTCGAATATTACTCAAAAAGAGTCACGACCAACATCAAATAGCGGTTTGCTCATTGAAAATAATGGTCAAATGATGGAAGATACCTTTGCCCATGAACAAAATCTCGTAATAGAGGAAGATGGTAAGGTGTTGTTAGTAACAGGTTGTGCACATAATGGAATCATAAATATACTTGAGCATTTTCATGACTTAAGAGGTCGTATGCCCGACTATGTGATAGGTGGATTTCATCTTTCCAAACGTTCGGTCGGAAGTGAGGGTTTTTATACTATAGATAAAATTGCTAAATACCTAATGGATACAAAAGCAAAGTATTATACTTGCCATTGTACGGGGTTAGAGCCATATAACCAACTGAAAACTGTTATGGGTGAAAGTATTGATTATATGTCAACAGGCAGTAAAATAACAATTTAGATATAAAGGAGCCAATATTATGAGCGAAAATTGCGATTAAAGCTGTAGCAGTTGTTCGGAGGACTGTACAGAAAGAAAAGAACAGAAAAATGATTTTTCCGAGAATCTACATGAGATGAGTAGTGTTAAAAAGGTAATCGGTGTTGTCAGTGGAAAGGGAGGAGTCGGCAAGTCACTTGTTACTTCAATGCTTGCTGTTACCATGAATAGAAGCGGGTATCATTCTGCTATTCTTGATGCAGATATTACTGGACCTTCTATTCCTAAATCATTTGGAATTAAAGAAAAGGCCAAAGGTAGTGAGTTTGGTATGTATCCCGTTAAAACTAAGACTGGCATCGACATTATGTCTATCAATTTACTTCTAGAAAACGACACTGATCCAGTTGTGTGGAGAGGTCCCATAATTGCTGGTACGGTCAAGCAATTCTGGACCGATGTAATCTGGAGTGATGTAGATTATATGTTCATAGATATGCCGCCGGGAACTGGTGATGTTCCTCTTACGGTATTTCAATCCATTGCAATTGATGGGATTATAGTAGTAACATCTCCGCAGGAATTGGTATCCATGATTGTATCTAAAGCGGTCAAAATGGCTGAGATGATGAATATCCCTATTATTGGTTTGGTAGAAAACATGTCATATTTTAAATGTCCTGATAATAACAAGGATTATCAAATATTTGGCGAAAGCCACATTGAAGAAATTGCTGATAAACATAATTTAAAGGTTCTTGCTAAATTACCTATTGACCCGAAAATTTCAGCTGCATGTGACAAGGGTATGATAGAGCTTTTCGATGGCAATTGGCTTGAGCCGGTTGCAAAAATATTAGAAAAAATGGAGGAAAACTAAAATGATGAAAATTGCTGTAGCAAGTGAAAATGGAATGGTGACTGAGCACTTTGGACATTGTGAAGGGTTTGTGATTTTTGATATTGAAAATAATCAAATTGTCAAGAGTAAAACAATTGCTAACCCTGGACATAAGCCTGGATTTTTGCCTAATTTCTTAAATGATATGGGGGTAAATGTAATTATTTCAGGAGGTATGGGTGGCGGAGCTATTGAAATTTTCAATGAAAAGAATATTGAGGTAATTGTTGGAGCAAGTGGTAATGCTAAAGCAATGACTGAAGCGTATCTGCAAGGCTCTCTAAAATCTACTGGTTCCGTTTGTCATGAACATCAGCATCATGATGAATGTGGCGAATAAAGAGGGATTTATATGACAATTGCTTTTTATATTATTGCTTTATTAGCTCTTGGCATCTCGATTATTAAGAGCAAGGAAAAGTCAATCCTTGCTCTTAATAAAGCTTGGAAGTCTTTTGAAAATATCTTGCCCCAATTTCTATCTATATTGATTATTATTGGCTTGATGTTGGCGATTTTAACGCCAGAACAAATTTCAAAAGTATTAGGCAATGAATCAGGATGGTATGGCGTGCTGATTGCTGCTGTTATAGGATCTATTACCTTAGTTCCTGCATTTGTAGCATTTCCGCTTGCAGCCGCTTTGATAGGTAGCGGTGCGGGATATATGCAGATTGCGGCATTTGTATCTACACTTATGATGGTTGGTATTGTAACTATGCCAATTGAGAACAAATATTTTGGAAAAAAAGCAACAATTGTCAGGAACGTTACAGCTCTAGTTTTTTCGTTAGTTGTGGCATTGGTCATGGGGGTGGTGCTATGAGAGCTGAAGTATTAAGGTTGGCTAAAAGGTATAGAATGTTTCTTCTGCTTGCAGTCTTTAACATAGCTATACTCATTTTTTTTCCAAAGGTGGGTGCCAAGTCTGTACAGTTAACATGGTCGAATTTGATAGAGATGCTGTCAATCTTGCCACCAATTTTTATCTTGCTTGGTTTATTGGATGTTTGGGTGAAGAGAGAAACCATGATTAAGTATATGGGAGACAATTCGGGTTTAGTTGGTATATTGATTGCTTTCTTTTTAGGTTCTGCTGCGGCCGGTCCATTATATGCTGCTTTTCCTGTTGCAGGTGTATTGTTGAAAAAAGGTAGTAAATTATCAAATGTTTTTATCATGCTTGGAGCTTGGTCGACTACGAAAATACCTTTAATATTATTTGAGGCATCAGCTCTTGGATTTAAATTCATGATTGTGAGGTTAGTCTTGGATATAGTTGGGATAGCTATTATTGCGTATTTTACTGAAAGAATGTTATCAAAAGAAGAAAAAGAGGAAATATATCAAAAGGCTTTGGCTCAAGAGTAGTGTGATTAAGTTGTTGTTCTTATTAAGTACTTATGACAGTTGCCATAAAGATTATCGATTATACACATTGATAGTAAATGTGTTTGTAGAATGACCTTATCGGTATGTTTCTGCATACCGATTTTGGTGTAGATATTTAAGATTATCGATTTTTTATAAGAGACAAAAATTTATTGATATATGTCATAAACAGCATATAATAATAATTGAAAACGATTTGCTCAACAAATGAATATGACCGTACTACCGTTAAATCTTGTAAAGAGATTTCAAATGAATTATAAAACACAGTAAAAGGGAGGAAGTGTTATGACTTATCAGCCGAAATTATCATCTGCATTTAATGATACATATCTAAGAAGTCGACATATTTCACCACAATCAGGTATGTGTTCTTTTTGTACCGAGGAATGCGAAGGTACATGTGAAATTGCTCTGGCATCAGTATTAGGAGCACAGACTGTATATCCAACAAATACAGGGTCCAATCAAGTTGCCTCAGAAAAGGATTATCCCATAGATTTTTCTCATTTTAATATCAATGGGCGTGTTTTTGGTGCTGTTGGAGCCAATGAAAACTATGATGAAGCAACAATATATCATGTAAAATTAGAAAGAGAATATGGTAGGTTTCATCCTGTTAAATTAACCATGCCAATTATTTTACCTGCCCTCATAAAACTAAATTGGGAGGATTATTTTGGCGGAGCAGCTATGGCAGGGGTAACATGTGTAATTGGAGAGGAATCAAGAGATAAGGACCCTGATTTAAAGATTGAAAATGGCAAGGTTGTTAAGTTTGATACAATAGGAACTATACTGAATTCTTTCCGAAAATATTATCGTGGATACGGACAAATAGTATTACAGTGTAATGTTGAGGACGACATGTTAGGAGTTCCTGAATATGCAATAAAAGAACATAATTTAGAAGCCTTAGAATTTAAATTTGGCCAAAGTGCAAAAGGCACACAACCGGTTCGCAAATTGAAAAATAGAGATGAGGCATTAAAAAAACAAAAAATAGGAATGCTGGTACTACCTGATCCTATGGATCCTGAGATTATTAAAAAAGATGAAGAAGGAATTTGTCCAAACTTCTATATCTATACTAGATTACCTTTATGGGATGAAGAGTACTTAGTTGGAAGAATAAAGCAGTTAAGAGAAATGGGAATTAAAAACTTCTATTTGAAAATGGCTGGATATGATAGAGAAGATTTAGTAAGAGTAATCAGGATTGGAAGTGAAGCTCAAGTTGATATGATTACATTTGACGGTGCAGGTGGTGGCAGTGGATATAGCCCTTGTAAGATGATGAACGAATGGAGTCTGCCTACAATATTATTGGAAGAAGCTGTATGTCAAATAGTTGAAAAGTTAAAAGCGGAAGGCCGTTATATTCCATCTATTACAATTACCGGAGGATTTAGCTCTGAAGATCATGTATTTAAAGCACTTGCATTTGGTAATCAAAATGTAACTACCGTAGGATTATGCCGTGCTTCTATGACAGCAGCAATGACTGGTAAGAATATTGGAGAAAGAATAAAAGAAGGCGACGTCCCTAAGAATATGAAAAAATATGGTGATACCATAGAGGAACTGTATTATGATCTTGCTGATTTAAAATCTATATATGGCAAGCAAGCAAATGAGTTCTCCTTAGGAGCCGTTGGGGTATTTTCATATTTAAATAAGATTGCATTTGGGCTAAAACACTTTGGAGCATTAAATCGTAAATTTGATATTTCATACTTAGATAGAAGTGATTTGATTCCTTTAACACGAGATGCAAAGGATCTAATCAAAGGAAAATGGTTTGAATAAAGTGGATAAGCAATAATACCATATAGAAAAATAGAGTAAGGAGGTAATGATTTGAGTAAATATATGTGTTCTATTTGCGGCTACATCTATGATGAAGAAAAAGGTATCCCCGAATCAAGTATTGCACCAGGAACTGGGATGAAGAGAATTAACAGAGGATTCTAAATGTCCTAGATGTAAACAACCTGCATCGGTATTTGTAGTATATTTAGAGCCTTGCATAAAACGTGTAGGGCTTTTTTAATGCAGAAAAAGAAAGCGAGGTAAGAAGATACTATGGTAAAAAAGAAAAAACCAATCATAGAAGATGGAAAAATTAAAACTTTTATCGATATGATTGCTCCATC
>CAZURM010000101.1:0-5634 GCA_964622945.1 uncultured Proteiniphilum sp. | reverse complement strand
CTTTTCCTTTGTACACCGTATCCGATAACAATTAGTTCATCTAAAGCTTGCATATCTTCATCCATAATAATATTTAATGTACTACTAGTTACAGCGTATTCTTGAGTTATATATCCAATATAGGAAAAGACTAAAGTAACACCCTGTTGTACAGACAACTGATAATTACCATCAAGATCTGTAACCGTTCCATTAGTGGTGCCCTTTTCAAGTACACTTACACCAATCATTGGTTCATTTTGGTTGTCAACAACCACACCTCTCACTTGTATAGTAGCCTGTGCCAATAATAAAGGCACAGCAACTATCAAGGAAAGAACTGATATAATCAGTCGCTTTAATGAGTTTTTCTTGTTCATCTTCTTTTGTTTAGATAGTTATTTAGATTATTATTTAAAATATAAGCATCGGGTAGAGAAACTTTCTCTGTAAAAATATATTCTCTGAAAGTGTCATGGTTTATATGTATAACAAAGCTATATTTTTTGCTGCATACCTATTATCAGGTCTGTTTAAAATATTTTAAGATTTGTAGAAATAGACTTTCGTTTTTGTCCAAAAGTTGTCATTTTCGTCCAAATAATCAGTTTATTAAATATTTTTATGGTAGTTAACATCTAGTATAGAGGCTTTTATATGATATATTACAATTAAATTGTGTATTTTTGAGTAATACATTTAAATAATCCAAAACAATAGCCTTTAATATTTGTTATGAAAATTCTTTTACCCATAATATTTTTAATCTTTTTTACATTTTGCAATAAAAATGAAACCTTTAAAGATGAAATTGTAATTGAAAGTCCTATAATTTCTAATAATATTTCTAATCAAAAAATAACATCTTTTGCTGAAGATGATCTAGGACATATTTGGATAGGTACTCTTAGAGGATTGAACAAGTATGATGGAAATGAATTCTATCAATATTTTAGTACCGATGATTCTTTGGATTTGGCTGATAATAATATTACCGACCTACTACTTGACTCAAAAGACAGATTATGGGTATCTACGGTTAATGGTGTTAGCATATATACTGAAAAGGATGATTTTAAACGTATTCCAATTAAAAACAGTAACCAAAATGGTATTCAATTAATTGAAACCATAGATGGTAGAATATTACTGAATTTTGCATATATGATTGGAGTATATAACCCCGAAAGTGAAAGTTTCGATCACTTTAAGAGGTTTAACCTAAATAATATACCAATGTTTATATATGTTGATGCCAGCAACGACTTATGGAGTGTGAGTGAGAAATATATAAATAGATATAATTCATTTACATTTGAGTCAAAAGACACAATAGCTTTAGATTTCAGTGTACAGGCTTCTTATCTTTGGGGTAATAATGAGCTTTGGTTAACGGGCAATAATAATGTTGCCGTATTTGACACACGCACCAGTCGTTTCTTAAATACGCCTCAGTGTGTTAGTAATCACACACTTTTTAATCAAAGTACTGTTCAAAATATATATGCAATAAACTCTAATACTCTACTTTTCACAACAGAAAATAATGGTTTGTTTGTATATAACAGAGGAGAACAAACAATGTTTCATCAGGATGAAAGCGGCTTTCCTTTTGTAGGTACAGATAATAGAATAAGAGCTATATTCGTTGATACTCAGCAAAATATCTGGCTAGGAACTGAAGATCAGGGAGTTGTCACTCATTCGAGCTATAGAAACAGATTCAATAATGACATCTTTTTGAATGAGTATTTTAGAAACAAGCCAATTTTATCTTTATCAGAAGATAACGAACGTAATCTTTGGGTGTTAACTTCAAGAAGTAATATATATGTATACAATCTTGAAAATAAAAGTATTGAAAATTTAGATATTTCTAATTTACTTACAGGTAGTTTATCATATGACGGTAGTGATAAAGTTGAGATAAACAGTTTGTTTATAGATAGTGACGGTTTTTTGTGGATAGGCTCATCGGAAAACAATAGAGTATGGAAATGCATTTATACCAATGGTATCTTAACTACTGTTGCAGACTATAATGTTTTTGGACCAAATGTATTCATGCAAGACAATGACGGTACTATTTGGCTTAGTAGTTTCTCTGAATTTATATTTTCACTTAAAAAAAATGAAAATATATTTGAACCTTTACAAGTATATCCTACCTTTTTTAATTTTGTATCGGGACTCATAGCTCTTAGGAGTGGTAAAATTATGGTTTCCCCCTTTTATCACAGACCAAAGATTATTGATCCACATACAAAAAGTGTTGAAAATATTCTTTTTGATGAAGAACAATGGAAATTATCAATACCACGCTCGGTGCTTATAACAAATGTACTTTTTGAAGATAGTAGAGGTGAGGTTTGGATTGGAACTAAAGCAAATGGATTACTTCGTTTTTTACCAGAAAGTGGACATATTGAACCCATACCTGGTTCTCCTTGCATGGATATAGTCTCTATAGAAGAAGATTTACATGGAAACTTATGGGTTGGAACCGAATATGGACTAGGTAAATATGATCGTGACACAAAGGAATTTACTAACTACTATGCATCTTCAGGTATTGGAGGTAATCAATTTATCGATAGAGCTTCATGCTTCCTCTCAGATGGCACACTCGTTTTTGGTGGTACACATGGATTAACCATATTTGACCCTATTGATATACCTGAAAAACGTACTATTCCCTTATTATTTGAGAACTTGAAAGTACACAACACTATGATTCGACCACGAGACAAGGATTCTAATATAGATAAGCATCTATCATATAAACCAGATATTAACTTGCGACATTATCAAAATGGATTTAGTATTTCATTTGCAGCTCTAGACTACAGTGAATTTGATAGAGTGAACTATCATTATATGCTAGAGGGGTTTGATAATTATTGGGTTGATGCAAACAATAATAATGAAGCATATTATGCTAACCTACCTGCGGGTAAATATAAATTTTTAGTTCGAATTACAGACAATGATCAAAGTATTGTTGAGAGACTAGAGTCAATTAACGTGATTATTGAACCAAAACCTTGGCTAACATGGTGGGCAAAAAGTATGTATATACTCCTTTTTAGTGGAATTGCTTTTCTATTATTAAGAGGGTTGTGGCGCATTCGTAAAGAAAGGGAAATGACTTATTTGGCTGAGATGGAAAAGGAGCATGAACAACGTACCAATAAAATGAACATGCGTTTCTTTACAAATATTTCGCATGAATTTCGAACTCCACTAACAATGATTGCAGGACCAATCTCACAATTAAGTGAAAGCAATAATATACCTCAAAAAGAGTTGGAGCTTATTGAAATTATTAAACGAAGTGTTACACGTATGTTGCAATTAATTAATCAATTAATGGATTTCAATAAGCTTGAAAATGACACTCTAATCCTTAGCGTGAAGCGAGAAGATGTAACAGAATTACTTGAAAGGATTATAAGTATTTTTCGTATCAATGCGCAAAATAAAGGTGTTAGATTCAGAGTGCAAGGACTAGAACACCGTTATGAAATGTGGATTGATGAAGATAAGCTTGATAAGATTGTTAGTAATTTGCTATCAAATGCATTGAAATTTACTCCTGAAGGAGGGATTATTATTGTTGATTTTGATATTATTAGTAAACAAGAGGCATCTCAGTTATTTAGTTTACGAACAACTAAAAAATCCACACAGTATATGAAACTTACCGTAATAGATAGTGGCAACGGAATTCCTAAAGGCGAAGAGGAAAAAATATTTGAACGTTATTATAAGGTGGAAACAGGTGAGGATAATAATTTTTATGGTACAGGAATAGGATTATATCATGCACTTTGTTTAACTAAACTGCATCATGGATATTTAAAGGCTAGCAATAGAGATGATGGACAAGGATCTATTTTTACGTTGTTATTACCTGTTAATGACGATTCTTACAAAATAAATGAGCAAAAAGAAGTGACTGAAAATATAGTTGATAACTTTAAGTTAGATTCAAAGGGTGTTTTTGCATCTAATGAATCTAATAATGAACAAGCTCAAAAAACTATAGTTGTGGTTGAGGATGACTCTGAATTAGCATTTTATATTCGTACAATACTTTCTCCGCATTATAAAGTTGTCAGTTTCTTTAATGCTAACAATGCATTTGACTATATGCTTGAAGAAGCACCTGATTTGGTAGTTTCTGATGTTGTAATGCCTATTAAAGATGGTTATAGTTTGTGTAGAGATATAAAAAACAATATTCATCTAAGTCATATTCCTGTAATCTTATTAACTGCAAAATCATCATTGCAAGACAAGGTTAAAGGGCTAGATACCGGAGCAGATGCTTATATAACTAAACCTTTTGAACCACCTTATCTGTTGGCTTTAATAAAATCTCAGTTATCAAACCGTGAAAAAGTACAAATGATTCTTTCTGCAACAACAAAAGCAGAAGAAATTGAAGAGAATATTCTATCACCTCAGGACAATATTTTTATGAAAGAATTATATAATTTAATGGAGTCTGAAATATCAAATTCGGAGCTCGATATTATGCAACTAACAGATATGATGAAGATTTCAAGATCTAAATTCTACTATAAAGTGAAAGGACTAACAGGTGAGACTCCCGCAGTTTTTTTCAGATCTTATAAATTAAATAGAGCTTCTGAACTTATAAAGGAGGGAAAATACAATGTTTCTGAAGTTGCTGATTTGACTGGATTTACCTCTTTATCGCATTTTTCAACAAGTTTTAAAAAACAATTTGGAGTATCACCCAGTGAATATAAATAATTTTATTTCTGCGGATTAATCTTGTGGTTGTAAAATTATGTATCTCTTTAAAGAAAATATTTCTGAAAGGTTGTAAGACAACTGGCAATTTTGGAATGAAATAGCTGATGGCTAAAACTGAAACACTTATATATTAACATTATTGAAAAAGTAAAATCATTTTTATGATTGTATGTTGAGTGATAATTTCACATATATTATAACTTTGCATACATAGCAACAATTAACGCTATTTTCATTGTTGTAAATCGTCATAATCATTTTAAATATATTTAATCTAATGAAACATGTTTATCTAATTTTAGTTTTACTATTAAGTTTTACAACAACATCATTCGCTCATGTTAAAAATGATGATTTTAAAGAACTCAAAAGTGACCAGATTATTATTTCACAAGAATCGGGTACTAAAAGCCTGGATGCAGCATTGGGTACAGAGCTTAATTTTGACTCACCCTCGCTAAGGGTTTATCTTCCTTCACCTGAAATATCTATCGGGCGAATGGTGATTGCATTGCCAGGAGGCGGGTACTCTGCACTGGCTGTTGATCATGAGGGGTATGACTGGGCTCCATTTTTCTTAGAAAGGGGTATTGCTTTAGGTGTTCTGAAATACAAGATGCCTCAGACTAATCACTCTGTGCCGTACGCTGATGTCGATGCCGCTTTTAAGTTGGTTAAGGAACATTCTGAAGAATGGAATATTAATACTGATGATATTGGTATTATGGGTTCTTCGGCTGGCGGACATCTTGCATCAACTTATGCAACTCACTCAAATGCTGATGACAAACCTGCTTTCCAGATATTACTGTATCCTGTTATAACTATGGATATGTCTTTTACTCATCAGGGTTCGAGAAATAATCTACT
>CAZURM010000100.1:0-5670 GCA_964622945.1 uncultured Proteiniphilum sp. | reverse complement strand
AAGAGATCAATTATTTAATCAGATTTAATCTATTTTCCAGTAATGATGTGTACTTGATAGTTAGTGCCATTTCTTCGGTATCTTCGGGGAGATGCCTGATGTAATCGTTATCGTAGGCAAAAAGATATTCCCCATCATCCGTTTCAGTGATGATCCCGGCTAAATCATTGTTATAATACACTTTTCCTTGTCTCATTCTTCTATTTCTTTATGATTAACGGGGGCTAACTTATGCCCAAACATCATCAACACCTGATTGACTTTTGTCAGGCTGAGATTCTCTTTACCTTGCTCCATTTTTCTGATAACAGTAAGCGCCACACCTGCTTTATCAGCAAATTCCTCCTGTGTGAGCCCGGCTTCCTTACGTTTCATTTTAATAAACTTAGCTATACTTAATGCCATGATTATATGCATTTACAGTTATTTAAGACAAATATAAGGAATTATATTTAAAAGCATATAATATTGATGATTTATTTGAATTTATATGTAATTGGATATAATGTAATATCTCGTTAACTGATTGCATAAGAATGTTAATAATAATATTTACATTTGTAGAAACAATCATTTGTTTACCTGATTTTCCGTGTACAGTTAAGAATAAAAAATAGATAATGTTTGATCAGACTTTTAAAAATATTGACGACGTCCTTCGCAAGGATGCCGGTTGTAGCAGTGAATTGGATTATGTTGAACAGACAAGCTGGATCCTTTTCCTTAAGTATATAAACGATCTTGAACGCGACAGAGCTACAGCTGCAGAACTTACAGGCAACACATATACTCCGTTAATTGATCCTGAATATAGATGGACTACATGGGCTGCACCTAAAATTAAGAATGGTAATGGTGATTTAAAGATAGATCATAGCGCGCTCACAGGAGACGACCTTACAAATTTTGTAAATAATAAACTGTTCCCTTATCTTAAAAGCTTTAAGTTGTCAGCACAAGGAGCAGATACTATTGAGTATAAGATAGGAGAGATATTCAGTGAGTTAAAAAACAGGTTACAAAGCGGGTATAACCTTAGAGAAGTAATTAATCTTGTTGATGAATTGCGTTTTCGCACACATGAAGAAAGGCATGAAATGAGTCACCTGTATGAGTCCAGAATTAAGAATATGGGCAATGCAGGCAGAAATGGAGGCGAATACTATACGCCGCGCCAACTTATAACAACCATCGTTAAAGTGGTTAATCCAAAGATTGGAGACAAGATTTATGACGGAGCATGCGGATCTGCCGGTTTTCTATGCGAAGCTTACAATTACCTGAAGGAAGGTAAATCACTGTCAACTAAAGAGGCTGAGATTCTACAGAAAAAATCGTTCTACGGTAAAGAAAAAAAGTCCCTCGCCTATATCATTGGTATAATGAATATGATTCTGCACGGAATTGCAGCGCCAAACATCGTTCATACAAACACGCTTGCAGAGAACCTTTCAGATATTCAGGAAAAGGACAGGTACGATGTGATTCTTGCAAATCCACCTTTTGGCGGAAAAGAAAGAAAAGAGGTGCAACAAAACTTTCCTGTTAAGACCGGCGAAACTGCTTCACTCTTTTTGCAACACTTTATTAAAATCCTAAAGGCAGGAGGTAAAGCAGGAATAGTAATTAAGAATACCTTTTTGAGTAATACTGACAATGCCACTGTAGCCATTCGCAAAACTCTATTAGAAAGTTGCAATCTGCACACAGTCTTAGATTTGCCCGGCGGAGTGTTCACAGGTGCTGGTGTTAAAACAGTCGTTCTGTTTTTCGAGAAAGGTAAACCCACACAGAAAACATGGTTTTATCAGTTGAATCTCGACCGCAATCTAGGTAAAACAAACCCGTTGAATGAAAACGATCTGGCAGAATTTGTAGAATTGCAAAAAACGTTTGCCGACAGTGAAAACTCCTGGACAGTTAATATAAAAGATGTTGATCAGTCCACTTTAGATTTGAGTGTTAAGAATCCTAATAAGAAAGAAGAGGAGCCTTTGCGATCTCCTGAAGAGATACTGAACGAGATAAAAGCATTGGATATAGAGAGCGCTGAGGTTTTGAAAAGTATTAAGGAGCTGATATGAGTAAGAAATGGGAATATTGTCAATTAGGAGATGTAATCTCAAATGGATCATCAAACATTTCTATTAATAAAATTAAAGATGATTTTGGTGATTATCCAGTTTTTGCAGCAAAAGGATACGTTCAAAACGTTTCATTTTATCATCAAGAAGAGGAGTATTTAGCGGTTATAAAAGATGGTGCTGGAATAGGAAGGGTAACTAAACATCCAGCTAAATCATCCATAGTCGCAACAATGCAGTATTTATTACCAAAAAAAGGTTTTGATATAAATTTTATAAAATACTTTTTGGAGAGTGTTGATTTTGAAAAATATCGAAAAGGAAGTACAATTCCACATATATACTTTAAAGATTATAAATCAGAAAGATTTCCTAAGTTAACATTAGTTGAGCAACAACGCATCGTATCTATTCTTGACAAAGCATTTGCTGCAATAGTCAAGGTTAAGGTCAATACAGAACAAAATCTTATAAATGCACTAGAAGTTTTTGAGAGTTATTTGCATGAAGTTTTTGAGAGTGGAAATTGGGAAAGAAAGGCTATTGAATTGATTTGTGATGAAATATTTGCAGGTGGGGATGCACCTAAAAACAATCTTTCTTTAAAACCTGATGATAAATATAAAATACCGATTTATGCCAATGCAGTCAAAGATAAAGGGCTTTATGGCTACACAGATTTCGCCAGTGTTACAAAACCTTGTGTGACAATTTCTGCAAGAGGAAGTGGAACAGGCCATACAGAACTAAGGGATGAACCATTTTTGCCTATTGTTAGATTAATTGTATGTGTTCCAAATACTGATTTAATATTAGCTGAGTTTTTGAAAATCGCTATAGACAATTTGGTTATACATCGTAGCGGAAGTGCAATACCACAACTGACTATTCCAATGATAAAAAGTTATAAAATACCAGTTCCCAGCATTATAGAGCAGGAATATATAATAAAAAATGCCGAAAAATTAAAGGAACAAATTGATAATCTTGATAAAATATATCAGGGAAAACTTGCTAATCTTGAAGAATTAAAAAAATCAATATTGCATAAAGCATTTGCAGGTGAGCTATAAATATTAAACCAAAAACAAAAAATATGAACGAAGCGGAAACCAGAGCGGAATTGATTGATCCCATGCTTAAGGATTGCGGATGGGGTGTTGTGGAGGGCTCCAGAGTTCTTCGTGAGTATCGCATAACGGAGGGTAAGATTCAGGTTGGTGGTATTCGTGGAAAAAAGGAGATTGCCGATTATGTTTTGGTTTATAAAGGCTTTAAGCTGGCGGTGATTGAGGCAAAGAGTGATGTGCTTCCTGTTGGTGAGGGTGTGATGCAGGCAAAGAAGTATGCTGATAAGCTTCAGCTTGAAACTGCTTATAGTACTAATGGTAAGGAGATTTATCAGATCTGCATGAAAGCCGGTTCGGAGGGTTTGGTTGATAGGTTTTTGAATCCCGAGGAGCTTTGGAATAAAACTTTTGCTGATCAGAATGATTGGAGAGAGACTTTTGCCAATATTCCATTTCATGATAAGAGTGGTACATGGCAACCGAGGTTTTACCAGGAGATTGCTGTTAAAAACACTATGGAGGCTATTGCAAATGGTAAGCAGCGTATTTTGCTTACACTGGCTACGGGTACAGGGAAAACAGCTATTGCTTTTCAGATTGCCTGGAAATTGTTTCAAACAAGATGGACTTTACAGCGTGATGGAGAGCGGCGCCCAAGGATTCTATTTCTTGCCGACAGGAACATTCTTGCTGATCAGGCTTATAATGCTTTTTCGGCTTTTCCGGATGATGCAATGATAAGAATTAAGCCTGACGAAATAAGAAAGAAGGGGAAGGTTCCTACTAACGGGAGTATCTTCTTTACTATTTTCCAGACCTTTATGAGTGGAACTGATGAAGTTGGCAATCCCGCTCCTTATTTTGGAGATTATCCACAAGACTTTTTCGATTTTATTATTATTGATGAGTGTCACCGCGGCGGTGCAAATGATGAAAGTAATTGGCGAGAGATTATGGAATATTTTAGTCCGGCTGTGCAACTGGGACTTACCGCTACTCCCAAGAGGGATGCTAATATTGATACTTACAGATATTTTGGCGATCCTGTTTATATATATTCGCTTAAGGATGGTATTAATGATGGATTCCTTACTCCTTTTAAGGTGAAACGCATTAAAACAACGCTTGATGATTATATGTACACAAGTGATGATACCGTTATAGAGGGTGAAGTAGAAACTGGCAGGTTGTATGAAGAGAAGGATTTTAACCGAAACATCGAAATAGTCGAACGTGAAGCAAAGAGGGTAAACATTTTTTTGGATGAATGTGATCAGAAAAAGAAAGCAATTATATTTTGTGCGAATCAGGCTCATGCTGCTTTAGTCAGAGAATTGGTAAATCAGTATGCTAAAAGTAAAGATCGTTTTTATTGTGTGAGGGTTACCGCTAATGATGGTGAGCAGGGTGAACAGTATTTAAGGGAGTTTCAGGATAACGAAAAGATTATTCCTACGATACTTACAACTTCTCAGAAATTATCAACTGGTGTGGATGCTCGTAATATTCGCAATATCGTGTTGATGAGATCTGTTAATACCATGGTTGAGTTTAAACAGATTGTGGGTAGAGGTACGCGTCTTTTTGACGGTAAGGATTATTTTACAATCTACGATTTTGTGGATGCTTATGTGCATTTTTCTGATCCGGAGTGGGATGGAGAACCGTTTGAGGAAGTTGTTTGTAAGAAATGCGGTAAAAATCCGTGTGAATGTGAATATAGTGCTCCTGAAGTTTGCAATGTTTGCGGAGAAAGACCTTGTAAATGTGTTAAAGAAGATCCGGAGCCATGTGAAGTGTGCTATCGATATCCCTGTGTTTGCGATAAGAAAGTGAAAGTGAAAGTAAAACTTGCCGACGGCAAAGAGAGGGAGATTAAGCACATGGTTTCTACTTCTTTTTGGAGCGCAGACGGTAAACCTGTTTCGGCAGAAGAGTTTATGAGTAATCTTTTTGGTGAGCTGCCAAAGCTGTTTAAAGATGAAAAAGAATTAAAGGATATATGGGGCAATCCATTAACACGTAAATCATTGTTGGAGAAACTTGAAGATGCCGGTTTTCCTAAATCCGATTTAAGGACTTTGCAAAAGCTTGTGAATATGGAAAACAGTGATCTGTATGATGTGTTGGAATATGTATTCAATGGTGATTATGTGGCAATTACCAGAGAAGCAAGAGCAAAAGCAGCAGAATCAACAGTTTTTCCATTACTTAACAGCGAACAGAAGGAGTTTATTTCTTTTGTGTTGAGTAAGTATATTGAAGCAGGAGTTGATGAGCTCGATCAGAATAAGCTTCCAATTTTATTAGTTAATAAATATCATTCTTTGCAAGATGCAATGGAAGTGCTTGGGGAAACATCAGATATTAGTAAGTTGTTTATTGATTTTCAAGAGCATTTGTATCAGTATCAGACGGCTTGAATTGTAATAGGTAGAGTCAAGGGCCTACTATAATTCTCCCAGCCTCCACGCCTGAACATGTTTAATACCTTTATTTAACGGTAGGGCTTTGTC
>CAZURM010000099.1:0-5675 GCA_964622945.1 uncultured Proteiniphilum sp. | reverse complement strand
CTATATAGCAATGTCTAAGATTTGTCAAATAACAGGAAAAAAAGCAATGGTTGGGAACAGCGTTTCACACTCTAATATTAAAACGAAACGTAAATTCAACGTAAACTTGTTTAAAAAGAAGTTTTATTGGGTGGAAGAGAATGTATGGATTAGTCTAAATGTTTCCGCAGCAGGACTCCGTACTATCAATAAAATTGGTTTAGATGCGGCAATCAAGAAGGCTGCCGAAAAAGGATATTTAAATGCGTAAACTAAACGCAAAAATAAGAGGAGAAAACAGAGATGGGAAAAAAAGTTAAAGGAAACAGAGTGCAGGTGATTCTAGAGTGTACAGAACACAAAGAGAGTGGTATGCCTGGCACATCCAGATATATTACAACCAAAAACAGGAAAAATACAACGGCTAGGCTGGAACTGAAGAAATATAATTCGGTTTTAAAGAAAATGACCGTTCATAAAGAAATAAAGTAAAACAGTATATATTATGGCAAAGAAAGCAGTTGCGGGATTCCGTGATAGAACAACCACTACAGGACGAAGCCACACTAAAGTAATCAGAATGATTAAATCGCCTGAGACAGGTGTATATAGCTTCAAAGAAGAGATGATTCCTAACGAACGGGTAAAAGATTATTTTAAATAGTATATGCACTGTTGAAGATTTTCTTCATAAGAATATTCGTTAATAATATCTAAAAACTTCCCTGTGCATAATCGCAGGGAAGTTTTTTATTTACTATTTTGTAGATTTGTAGATAAAACATATCTGCCTATTATTTAATATTTACTTCAAAATGGGTTTATTTAACAGATCCTCTAAAGGAAAAGAAGGTTTACTTGATAAAGGTCTAGAAAAGACTAAAGAGAGCTTTTTTTCAAAAATTACACGAGCAGTAGCTGGTAAATCTAAAGTTGATGATGATGTACTCGACAATTTGGAAGAGGTTTTAGTGTCATCAGATGTAGGTGTTGATACAACATTGAAGATTATCGATAGAATAGAAACACGTGTTGCTAAGGACAAATATGTTGGAACTAATGAATTAAATGATATTCTCCGTGATGAGATTACATTAATGCTTACCGAAAACATGTCGACTGACGTGGAAGAATTCACTGTCCCGAAAGATAAAAAACCTTATGTAATAATGATTGTAGGCGTCAATGGAGTAGGTAAAACTACCACCATTGGAAAATTAGCTTATCAGTTCAAACAAAAAGGATTATCTGTCTATTTAGGTGCTGCCGACACTTTTAGGGCTGCTGCTGTCGAACAGCTTGATATATGGGGACAGCGTGTTGGTGTACCTGTTATCAAACAAAAGATGGGGTCAGATCCAGCCTCCGTTGCATATGATGCGGTAAGTTCGGCAAAAGCTCACGATGCTGATGTGGTAATAATAGATACGGCAGGACGACTTCACAACAAAGTTAATTTAATGAATGAGCTCACCAAGATTAAAAATGTTATGGGAAAGATTATATCTGATGCACCTCATGATGTTCTTCTTATTCTTGATGGATCAACAGGGCAGAATGCCTTTGAGCAAGCTAAACAGTTTACCGCTGCCACAGATATAACTGGTCTAGTTGTTACAAAACTCGATGGTACAGCAAAAGGTGGTGTGGTTTTGGGTATTTCTGATCAGTTTAAAATACCGGTGAAATATATTGGACTAGGTGAGCAAATGGAAGATTTGCAGGTCTTTCGTAGAAAAGAGTTTGTAGACTCCCTGTTTGGAGAGTAAGTAAAAATATTTTATGATAAAGAATAGGATAGATGTAGTGACCTTAGGTTGCTCAAAAAATCTTGTTGATTCGGAGTTGTTGATGCGTCAACTTATGGCTAATGGTTATACTCTTGAGCATGACCCTGAAACACCAAAAGGAGAAATAGCCGTTATCAATACTTGTGGCTTTATTGGTGATGCCAAAGAAGAATCAATTAATACTATTCTATCTTTTGCTGAGACAAAAAAAGAGAGAGGGCTCAATAAGCTTTTTGTAATGGGTTGTCTCTCTGAGAGGTATAGAGAGGAGCTGAAGAGAGAAATTCCTGAGGTAGATAAATTTTATGGTAAATTTGACTGGCGAGAACTTATATTTGATCTAGGAAAATCATATAATAAAGAGCTTAAATTTGATCGTCTATTGTCAACTCCTTCGCATTATGCTTATCTGAAAATATCTGAGGGATGTAACAGAACATGCTCTTATTGTTCAATACCTCTTATTACCGGAAAATACAAATCGCAACCTATTGAACAGATCGAGGAGGAAGTTCGTCGTTTAGTTGACAAAGGCGTTAAAGAGTTTCAGCTTATAGCCCAGGATCTAACATATTACGGTCTTGATTTATATAAATCAATGATGCTTCCAGAGTTGGTTGAGTGTATATCAGACATAAAAGGTGTTGAATGGATACGATTACATTATGCATATCCTGCACACTTCCCTGTTGACTTACTACGGGTTATGCGCGAAAGAGATAATGTATGCAAATATCTCGATATTGCTCTTCAACATATAAGTGAGAATATGCTTAAAACTATGCGTAGAAACATTAATAAAGAGCAAACAATAGAGCTTATTCAATGTTTCCGTGAAGAGGTGCCGGGAATACATCTACGAACAACAATGATGGTTGGTCATCCCGGTGAAACAGAGGAGGATTTCAATGAACTTATTGAGTTCGTCAAAAACACAAAGTTTGAGCGACTTGGAGCATTCCCATATTCTCATGAGGAGGATACATATAACGATAAGCACTATTCTGATGATGTACCTGTCGAAATTAAACAGGAAAGAATGAATATCCTTATGGAAACACAAGAGGCAGTTGCTATGTCTATTAATGAGTCGAAAGTGGGGCAAATTATGAAAATAATTGTCGACCGTGAAGATTTTGATTATTTTATTGGACGTTCTGAGTTCGATTCTCCTGAAGTGGATGGTGAGGTTTTAATTGCTAAGGACAAGATGCTGAATATTGGTGAATTTTATAATGTTAGGATAGATTCAGCTTATCCTTTTGATCTGATAGGTACCGTGGTTTAAGTTTTTCTTAATTAATTTAACAAAATTCTTATAACATGACACATAAAAAGTTTATCGAAAAACTTGTTGATAAACTTCAGTGGGATGAATCAAAGACTTCTGAAGTGATTGAAGTTATATTAAATGTACTTACTGAGCAATTATCAGATAATCAAGAGCTTTTAATAGAGAGTTTTGGTGTTTTTAGTACATATAAAAACCAGGAATACATACTTCATAACCATGAAACGGGAGAAAGTTATCTTATGCCTCCTGAAGTAGTTGTACTCTTTGAACCACAGCTAGATGAATTTTCAGAACATATACATAAAATTATGTTTGAGTCTGATGATTTGTTGAAAAACACTATAAATAGCGCATTTCAAAATTTTGAGCCTACCTTGATTAATGAAGGTGTTGAGTTCCCGGGAATCAAGGTTATAACTAATAATAAGCCTGAGTCTGAGTTTACAGAGGTTGAATCTGAAAAGATTATTATGGCTGAACCTTTGATGAATGATGAAGTTGATGTTAATCACGTAGCCAAAGCTGAACTTGAACTCGAGAGTGAGGTCAACCCCGAACATCTTACTGTTGCTGAAACAATTCAAAATAGCGAATCTCACACTAAGTCATCTTTGCAATCAGATAAGAGTTTAAGAGATAAATCTCGATCCCGAAAGAGCTCTGAAGTTTTGATTCCTATATTAGGTGGTGTGGTCATAGTTGTGGCAACTCTTTTTTTTTTCAATGGAGTGGCAAAGCGAAAAAATAGTTGTAACAAATAACGAAGACTGGATTGAGTCTTCAGTAATAATAGATGAGGTGGATTTAGATATCTACTCAAATAAAGAATCAGCTGACGCTAATATATCTTATAGGCCAGATCCCGAATCATTGATAATGAGGGAAGGACAAACATTACGAACTGTCGCTCTTGATCTATTTGGTAACAAGGAATTTTGGGTCTATATCTATCTGGAAAATCTGGATGTCATTAAAAACCCTAATGTCATAAATGTGGGTACATTATTGATAATTCCGAATCAATCAGATTATGATATCAATCCTGATAGTCCACAATCGGTTGAAAAAGCTATGGAAAAAGGTGTTACAATACTTGAATCTTTTTAGGTTTTACTCTAAATATGTATATTTACATTTTTAAACAGTTACTTATAAGAATCCAAAATTAAAACTAATTAAAACTATATTTATATGCGTAAACAATTAACAACATTAGCCGTCTTAATAGCTTTAGTCCTATTAAATAGTTGTACAACAAATAGTAATGTTGTAACTGAACCCATCCAGATAGATGTGCCTCAAAGACCTGCCGGACAGCAGGATGTTCTTGCACTGACAGTTCCAAAAATGGATACAGTGAGAGTTGGATTTATCGGTTTAGGAGCAAGAGGACCGGGTGCTGTGCGTCGTATGACTCATGTGCCGGGTGCGAAAATTGTAGCTCTTTGTGATATTCATGAGGAAAAAGTGGAGAGTACGCAAACTATTCTTGACAATGCCGGACTGCCACGTGCAACTGCTTATTATGGTAGCGAAGATGCCTGGAAGGAGCTTTGTGAAAATGATAATGTAGATCTTGTTTATATTGCAACCGACTGGGCACCTCACGCTAAGATGATGATATATGCAATGGAGCAGGGTAAGCATGTAGCTTGTGAAGTGCCTGCTGCAATGACTCTTGAAGAGATATGGGCGATTATTGATACTGCTGAAAGAACTCAAAAACATGCTATGCAACTCGAAAACTGTGTGTATGATTTCTTTGAGCTGACTACCCTAAATATGGCACAGCAAAATGTATTTGGTGAAGTACTTCACGTAGAGGGCTCTTATATTCATGATCTTTATGATATATGGGAGAGTTATGAAAGAGACTGGCGTCTGCAGTATAACAAAGAGTTTAGAGGCGATGTGTATCCAACTCATGGTTTAGGTCCCGTTGCTCAAGTTCTTGATATTCATCGTGGCGATAGAATGAAAGTATTAGTTTCAATGGATACAAAGCCGGTTACCCTGCCTGAATACCTTATTGAGGTACGTGGCATGGATCACAATAGTGCGTACGACTTTGCAAACGGTCAACACACTATGACAATGATTAGTACGCAGAACGGTAAAACTATGCAAATTCAGCATGATGTTGCTTCCCCGCGCCCTTACTCACGTATGTATCAAGTGAGTGGAACAAAAGGGTTTGCAAATAAATATCCTGTTGAAGGTTATGCTATTAATGATGAAGAACTTGGCACAAATGCTCATTCGTTTTTGCGTGATGAGGATATGAATACATTGATGGATAAGTATAAACATCGTATTCACAGAGAACTTGAGGAGAGAGCCAGAGAGGTAGGTGGTCATGGTGGAATGGATTTTATTATGGATTATAGGCTTATATACTGTCTGAGAAATGGATTACCACTGGATATGGATGTGTATGACCTAGCCGAATGGTGTTCGCTGATTGAGCTTAGTCGTATTTCTATGGATAATAATAATGCTCCTGTGGCAGTACCCGACTTTACACGAGGCAATTGGAATAGGATACAAGGGTATAGACATGCATTTGCTGATTAAAACAATATATTTTACTACTTAATAAATGAGTCTGATAA
>CAZURM010000098.1:0-5681 GCA_964622945.1 uncultured Proteiniphilum sp. | reverse complement strand
AAATATTTTAGAATTGGAAAAATCCAATTTAACTGAACAGTTTGCCTTACAATTAATGAAATGTGTTTTCGGGAATAAGGTCACTTTATTTAATGGCTTAAGTATAGAAAAACATGATCTTAAATGGAAAAACACTTATTTGATTCCTTCATATTTAGCGGCTGCCTACGATTTTCAAAAAGCGAAACAATATCTTGAGGAATACATAGAAAACAATGTTAATGAACAAAGTATAAACATCCAAGAGTATGTAACTGTATCAGATTATTGGACCAAGTATAACATCTCTTATGAGAAACAGGTGGTGACCTTGATTAGAGATATACTTATTAATGAGCATGAAATATTTCCGTATGACACATCAGGTGTATATGTAACGATTCCTGCTTTAAAAGAAAAACACCCTTTTGATGTAATATATGAAATTTTCAAAGAAAAGGGAGAGCCTATGCATTTAGATGAAATATTTGATAAATTTAAAGAACGCCTTCCTTTTCATAAATATACAGAAGCTGAGCAAATAAGGCATTATATTTTAAGAAGTGAAAAAATTACACATATACACCGAGAAAGTCTTTATACTTTAAAAGAGTGGAGGAAATACAGAACTGGAACTATCCGAGATGCCGTTATTGAGTTTTTAGAAAAACATAAAGCTCCACAAGATTATGATTCCATAACAGAGTACGTAATTCAATTTTATCCCAGAACTTATAAGGCAAGTATAAAGTCAAGTATAAAACAAGATACACGCAATAGATTTGTGTTTTATGAACATGATTTGGTCGGGTTAGCTTCTCAGAAATACTCACCAGAGTATCGAGTGGATAAATATGCTTTAAGATCCAAAAAAAATGTTGAACAACGTATCACAGAGCTAGAAAAATTTATAGTTAAGAATCAACATTTCCCGTTCGTTAACTCGAGTGATAGATCCGAGCGTACCTTGTATAGATGGTTGACGAGAGTACTTGATGGTACTGTAACTTTAACAGAAAGTCAAGCTGCCGAAATTAAGAGAATTCAGGATAAATTTAAACACTTAAATGTTTGTCAATTTGAATATGAGTGGTATACAAGATATAGTGATTATTTGGCTTTTCTTTCAACACACAAACGAAAGCCTGATGAAGCAGATGGTGACGGAGTTCTGTTCAATTGGTATAAAGTCACATTAGATTCACATAGAGCATTCGAGTTAAATCCTAACCAGAGAGTAAAACTTATTAAATTAATGAAAACTATTGATGTTATTACGAGATAAAAAAATTCATAATAGATACTCAACAGGAAAGACTGAAACTCCATTTAACTTTTTTGAGCTAGCATTTTCAAACAGTTTGGAGTTCGAAATAGGATTAGGATATTTTAGTTCTGCATCACTTAACGTTCTGTCAGTTGGTTTTGCTCGCTTTATAAGCAATGGTGGGACCATGAAAATGTATATAAATCAATACTTGAGTGAAAAGGATTATGAACTTTTATTAAATGATAAAGAGGTGTTTTTTGATGAACAATTGCTGAAATCATATGAAATATTAAAACAAACTTTTTCACATAGAGACCAGCATTTTTTTGAGTGTTTATCATACTTGATACAGAGTAAGAGAATTAATCTAAGAGTTGCGATACCAAGAGGTGGAGGAATAGCACATGAAAAATTTGGGATCTTTACTGATAGAAATAGTGATAAAGTTTCTTTTACAGGGTCTATGAACTTAACAGCATCCGCATTTTTAAGTAACCTTGAAACCATTGAGTGTACTTGTTCATGGAAAGGAAATGATAGTAGAGAAAGGGTCGAAGAAAACCAAAAAGATTTTTATTCTATATGGAATGGAAATAATGAAAGAGTGTTAGTTATTGAGGCAAAGGAGTTTGCGAGAAAGGTTGTTAGAGACTATCCTAAAAATGATATTAAACTTTTAATTAAACAAGAAGAAAAAATTATTCGCGACCTAAGATTAGAAAATAAGCTCACCTCTGTTTATTTTTCAAATCAAAACAAAGAACCTCATTTTCCTCTAAAATATCCGATGGGTCCAAGAGAGTATCAAGAAGATGCATACAATGAATGGGTGGATAATGGCAAGCAGGGTGTTTTTGCTATGGCCACAGGTACTGGAAAAACCATTACATCTTTGAATTGTGCACTTGAAGAATATCAAACAGATGGATTTTATCAAATACTTATACTTGTTCCAACCATTGCATTAGTCGATCAATGGAAGGAAGAGGTTATAAGTTTCAACTTTAGTAATATCATTCTGGTATATTCTGGAAATCCTAGGTGGGAAGAACAAATAGTACGACTTAAAAACAATGTAAAAAGAGGCCTAGAAAAAGATTTTGTAATTCTGTCTACTTATCAATCTTTTTTGCATAAAAATTTTTTGAAAATAATAAACCAATTCCCTGAAAGTATAATTTTAATTGCTGACGAAGCTCATAATATTGGAGCCACTTCCGTTAGAAAAGCTTTTAGGAAATTAGGAATGACAAGAAAAATTGCTTTGTCTGCCACACCAAGTAGGATTTATGATAAAGAAGGAACAGAAGAAATAGAAAAATTTTTCAGTGACCAACCTCCTTATGTTTATAGTTATTCTATGAAACAGGCTATTGAGAGAGGTGACCTAGTGCAATATTGCTATTATCCTCGGATCGTATATTTAAATGACCAAGAGATGAAGGAATATGTACGCATAACAGAACAATTGATGCGACTATATGACGCTCAAAATCAATCTTATAAAGATGTTGACAGGGCTAAGAAAATCCTCCTAATGAGAAAACGTATTCTTCATAAAGCTACTGACAAAATAAGAGTATATAAAGAAATTATTAATGAAATTGGAGAAGAGAGGCTAAAGTATTGTTTCGTGTATGTTCCAGAAGGTGGAGGAGTGTTTGAATTGGAAGAAATGAGTGATTATTCAATAACAGATTCTGAAACATCGAGCTATGTGACAGATTATGAGGAGTCTTTTATTCAGAAAATGTTAGATGTAACAAAAGAAAGATTCCCCAAAATTACCTGTAATACCTATACAAGCAGTAATACTAAAAAGGAAAGAGAGGCTATATTAAAAGGCTTCGAGAATGGGGTTATCAATGTCCTTTTTGCAATGAAATGTCTGGATGAGGGAATAGATGTACCCAGAGCTAAGTATGGTGTTTTTGCTTCTAGTTCTGGTAATCCAAGACAGTTTATTCAACGAAGAGGTCGACTACTGAGAAAGCATGAAGATAAAACTTTTGCATATATTTATGATATGATTGTCGTACCAAATTTTAAAAATTTGGCATATTCTTCAAAGTATTGGAAAATGGAAAGGAACTTAGTATTTAATGAATTTAGACGAGTCGCTGAGTTCTCATATCTTGCTAATAATTATCACACTGATATAAAGCCAGCGTTAAGCGAGGTAACCAATTTTTATGACATTGCTTTGTCAGAATTAATTCTGAATATAAACCCTTAAAATTAGATGTTATGACAGCAGAAGATGTGTTTAATGAAACCTTAAAATCGCCGGAATTACAAGAGATATATAATATTCCGATAGATGAAATAAAGAATGAATCCTACTATAGTAAGTCGAAGCATGAGATAATAGAGGTTATTAGAACACTTTTAATAAGTAAGCATAACCTCAGGAGTAATGATGCTATTTATAATATAATAAAACGTCACATAATAGAATTCTAAATATGGGGGCAATAATTGAATCTATAAGTTTTAAGAACTTCTATAATTATTATGGTAATTATAAGAATAATATATATCGCTTTAAGAGGGGTATAAATATCATCAATGCCGATAACAACATGGGGAAATCAAAGTTCTACAACGGTGTTTTGTGGATAGTTCAAGATCAGGTATATGATGCTGATTTAAAGAGATTGAGATCTGTCGATGAGTCATATATACTAATGGCATCTGGGAAAGCTAAAAATGAAGAGCATAAATTTACTATGGGGGTTAAAATTGTTTTCTATGAACAGGAAATAAAATATACGGTTCTAAAAGAAGTGAAATTTCAAAAAGATAATAATACATGGAACTTATTACCTTCATTTAATTTGTTGCAAACGGAAGACAATAAAGATATTTCTATACTTGATATCAAAGAGAAAGAAAAAATTGTAGATAAGCTCATCCCAGAGGAACTCAAAAGATATGCATTATTACAAGGAGAGTCTTTAGAAGAACTTGTAGATTTATCATCTAAAAGTGGATTGGCGTCTACAATAGAAACGTTAGTGGGCATTAACACTTTAATTAACGCCTATGAAACTAGTAGCAACTTTGTGAAAAGATCAAGTAAAGACTTAGCAGATGCCGAAAAAGCAGCTAATGCAGAAAATCAAAAAGTTCTAGAGTTATTACAAAAAAAAGAAGGCTTAGAAAAAAGAATTGAGAATGCGCAAGATTGTTTAGAGAAGTATCAACATGAATTAGAAGAAGCTGAAAACACAAAGCAAACTTTAGAGGCACATTTAATGAATGCTAAAAAAAGAGAGCAGTACAAGAGTGTCATGGATAAACTGGAGTACCAGATCAATGAAAAAAAGAAAAAGAAAGACAACTTAGAGAAAAGTATAACAACAGAAATGTTTTCAGATGATTATCCGTGGTTATTAACAGGAATGGGTGAGTACATATTAGATTACAGTAGTTCTCGAATAGAGCTGGTTAAACAAACTGTAAAAAGGGATTGGATTAGTGAAGCTATAATGTTACCCAAAGGATCCCCTGACAGTCAGTCTCTTAGAGAGATGCTAGAAGAAGGATACTGTAGAGTGTGTGGTAGGTCAGCTAAGAGAGATTCCGAAGCTTGGTTACATATTAAAAAGGTTCTAGAACGACCGACTTCAAAGGAGGAGAATCCACGAAAAAATGATTTTAGTGACTTTTTCAGTAATATTCAAATAGAAACTAGCCCTTTTGTCCAAAATCTAGAAAAAGTTGGAGAAATTATAAAAAATTATAGACAAGACATTCTTGATCTTGATATGCAAATTAAAATTCTAGAGGAAGAAAAAGAGGGTGCTGAGTTAGAATTTATTAATGCTGGTGGAATTAACAATAAAGATGATAGTTCAGACTCTAAAACTATCTCTGACTTTACATATGCAGGAAGAACGATAGATCAAAAAACAGAAGACATAAACAAAGTAAAAGAAAACATTTCTCTTTGGGAAAGAGAAATTAAAAGTATTGAGAACAAGTTAACTGATAAACATAGTGATGAAAATGTTAATAAACACCGTCATGTCAATAGTATGATGAAGCAGCTTGAGCTGTTATTCAAAAATACGAAAGAGCGAATTTTTAATGAAATTATTGCGGCGTTAGAAAAAAATGCAAATGAAAAATATAAAGAGTTAACTTATGGAAATCTCACGTCAGGAGGTAAATTAGAATTTAAAAAACAAACAGATGGAACGGTTCTAGTTTCAATTAGAGATGTAAATAATAATAAAATAACTGGGCTAGGAACTGGATTTCAGCGTATGAAACAGCTGTCTATTGTTATGGCAATCATATCATCTAAAATAGGTAACAAACAGTTTGATTTTCCTTTTATTTCTGATGCGCCATTTTCTGAATTTGGTAACAATTTTATTAATAATTTTTTTATTGTAGCACCAAAAGTATTTACTCAAAGTATTAT
>CAZURM010000097.1:0-5929 GCA_964622945.1 uncultured Proteiniphilum sp. | reverse complement strand
CTAAATTTCAAATATTTCAAAGAACATTTTTAGATTTTAATGGGACAGTAATGAGGACAAGTAATTTGGGAAAGAGCTTTTTCACCAAAAAATGACGCAAAATATATTTCCAACAGCCATGATTATATTTTGATTTTTGCAAAGCAAATAGACAATTTTAACATTGGATTATTAGAAAGAACTGAAGAAGCAAATAATAGATATACAAATCCTGACAATGATCCCAGAGGACCTTGGGCATCTGATAATTTAACTGTAAAAACATACTCTGAAGCATATGATTATGATATTATTACACCAAATGGAACAGTAGTAAGACCAACAAGTGGTAGATGTTGGTTTACAAGTAAAGAAAGAATGGAAAAGCTCATAACAGATGGAAGAATTTGGTTTGGCAATGAAGGTAAAAATAAAATGCCAAGACTAAAAAGATATTTATCAGATGTTCAGCAAGGTATGACACCTATATCAATTTGGTATAACAAAGATGTTGGTCATAACCAAGAAGCTCGGCAAGAATTCAAAAAGTTATTCGATGGAAAAGGTTATTTTGACGGTCCAAAACCTGTGAGATTATTGAATAGGATTTTAAGAATAGCTAATACTGATAAAGATAGTATTATTCTAGACTTCTTTTCCGGTTCTTCCACTACTGCCCACTCTGTTATGCAACTAAATGCTGAAGACGGAGGTAACCGCAAATTCATAATGGTTCAACTTCCCGAAAAGACTGATCCAAAGTCTGAGGCCTATAAAGCAGGTTATAAAAATATTTGTGAGATTGGTAAAGAACGTATACGGAGGGCTGGTAAAAAGATTGAAGAGGAGCTTAAATCAAAAGCTAAAGAGGGAGATTTGTTTGAAGAAAAAGAGGAGAGAAGTTTAGATACTGGCTTCCGTGTACTGAAAGTAGATGATACTAATATGAAGGATGTTTATTACAGTCCTTCTGAATATAGTCAGCATATGCTTCTTGATTTAGAAAGTAATATTAAAGAGGATCGTACAGATATCGACCTTCTTTATGGTGTGATGCTTGAATGGGGCGTTCCACTTTCTCTTTCACATATTACTGAAAACATTGATGGTAAAAGAGTACATTTTGTTAATGATACTGATTTGGTTGCTTGCTTCGAAGATAATGTTCCTGAAGAGGTTATCAGAGATATTGCAAATCGTAAACCAATGCGAGTTGTTTTCCGTGACAGCTCGTTTAAAAATAGTCCTGATAAAATAAATGTTACTGAGATATTTAAAACCTTATCTCCTGAAACAACAATTAAAGTTATCTGATACGATGAAGTTAAAGTTTAAACACCAGAAGTTTCAAGAGGATGCTGCTATAGCGGTTTGTGATGTATTTTCGGGTCAGCCATACATGTCTGAGGTGAATTATATGATTGACCAGGGTGATACTAAAGGTCAGACAGAATTGTATGATTTTACCGGATTTAAGAATAACAAGATTGTACCTCAGCTTACCGATGATATTATCCTGAAGAATATTCAAAAAATTCAGCGTAAGAATTTGATTAAGCCATCAGATAGATTGGAGGGTAGGTATAACCTTACTGTTGAGATGGAAACTGGAACAGGGAAGACTTATACTTACATTAAAACTATGTATGAGTTAAACAAACGGTATGGTTGGAGTAAATTCATTATTGTGGTACCGAGTATTGCAATCAGAGAGGGTGTATATAAATCGTTTCAGATAACTGAGGAGCACTTTACTGAGGAGTATGGTAAGAAGATTCAATATTTTATATATAATTCTTCTCAGTTGACTGAAATTGATAGGTTTGCTAGTGATTCATCTATCAAAGCAATGATTATAAATGCTCAGGCATTTAATGCCAGAGGAAAGGATGCCAGGCGTATCTATATGAAATTGGATAGTTTCAGGAGTCGCCGTCCTATAGATGTGATCGCTAAAACTAACCCTGTTCTTATTATTGATGAGCCGCAATCGGTAGAAGGAAAGCAGACAAAAGAAAACCTTAAAAGCTTTGATCCGCTTTTTACCTTACGCTACTCTGCCACTCACAAGGAGGATTACAATATGATTTACCGACTTGATGCTATGGAAGCCTACAATAAGAAGTTGGTAAAGAAAATTGGTGTAAAAGGTATCTCACAAACAGGTACAACCGGTACAGAGGGTTATCTTTATCTTGAGGGCATAAATTTGTTTAAGGATAAAAGTCCTACTGCTAATCTTGGATTTGAAGTTAAGCAGAAAAATGGTGTTAAACAGGTTGTGCGCAAGGTTGAAAAGGGTTTTAATCTTTATGATAAATCCAATAATCTTGAGCAGTATAAGGATGGGTTTGTTATATCTGATATTGATGGCAGGTATAATACCATCAAATTTCAAAATGGAGTGGTTTTATATGCCGGTGATATTAAAGGTTCTGTTAATGAGGAACAACTACGTAGAATTCAGATAAGAGAGACTATTTTATCGCATATCGAAAAAGAGCGGATGCTTTATCTTAAAGGGATTAAAGTGCTTAGTCTTTTCTTTATTGATGAAGTTGCCAGATATAAACAGTATGATGAGTCTGGTAATGCTTTCAATGGCATTTATGGTGAAATGTTTGAAGAGGAGTATAATGATATTATTAATAATCTTGAACCGAGGCTTGGAGAAGAGGCTTATTTGAATTATTTGAAAGCAATTACTTCTGAGACTACACATGCAGGATATTTTTCTATAGACAAGAAAAAAGGACAATTTGTTGAAGGTAAGGTTGAAAGAAAAACAGGCCAAAGTGTGGATGTTGATGCTTATGACCTGATAATGAAAGACAAGGAGAGACTCCTTTCTTTTAATGAACCTGTGAGATTCATATTTTCGCACTCTGCGCTTAAAGAGGGTTGGGATAATCCTAATGTTTTTCAGATTTGTACTCTTAAGCAGAGTAGTGCTGAGGATCGTAAACGACAGGAGGTTGGACGTGGTCTTCGTTTATGTGTTAATCAGAATGGCGAGAGAATGGATTCTAATACTCTGGGTCGTGAGGTTCATAATATTAATAGGCTGACTGTTGTTGCGAGTGAGAGCTACGAGAAGTTTGCAAAGAATTTGCAGTCTGAAATTGCTGAAGTGATTACTGACCGACCAAAGAAAGTATCTGCATCTCTTTTTATGGGTAAAATATTGCTGGATGTTTCCGGAAATGAATATCCAATAAATGAGGATACAGCAAATATTATTTATGAAAGTCTGGTTACTTATGGTTATGTGAAAGCAGGTTCTCTTACCGAGAAATATTACTCTGACAAAGAAAGCAACAGTCTTGAGTTTGCTGAAGATGTAACGGCTTCGAAAGAATCGATTATAGGCGTTTTGGATACTGTTTACAATCCCGATGCTGTTAAACCGGAAGATGAGCGTGCAAACAACGTTGAATTGCGTCTTGATGAGGAAAAACTTAACAGAACAGAGTTTAAAAAGTTATGGAAAAGTATTAATGCAAAGACTGCATATATTGTGGATTTTGAAACAGATGAACTGATTAGAAAGTCTATTGATAAGCTTAATACTCATCTTAAAATTCCCAAAATATTTTTCACTGTTACTTCAGGTACTTTAGAGGAGATTAAGTCAAAGGATCAGCTCCAGAAAGGTGAAGCTTTTACACAGAAAGATTCTGAGCATATTAAAGTGGATAGTGCTGTAACCGGCAACGTAAAATATGATCTTGTTGGTAAGGTTGTAACTGAAACAGAACTTACACGTAATACTATTGTAAAAATACTTACCGGTATTGAAAAGCATGTGTTTGATCAGTTTTTATATAATCCCGAGGAGTTTATAATTCAATGCTCTAAACTTATAAACGAAGAAAAGGCAACAGCAATAGTTCAGCATATAAAATACAATAAGCTGAAAGAGACTTTTGGCACAGATATATTCACAGAACCTACACTGAAAGGAAAACTGGGCGTTAATGCTATTCGTGCAGAAAAACATCTGTATGATCATGTTATTTTTGATTCCTCAACAAAAGAAAAACCATTTGCTGAAGCTTTGGATTCAAGCAAAGAAGTAAACGTGTATGTGAAACTCCCAAAAGGTTTCTTTATAAACACTCCTGTGGGTAAATATAATCCTGACTGGGCTATTGCCTTTAATGAAGGTTCTGTAAAGCATGTTTATTTTGTAGCAGAAACTAAAGGTGATTTATCCACTCTAGAATTAAGAGAGGTAGAAAGTGCAAAAATTAAATGTGCCCGCAAACACTTCTGTGCAATAAGTAATGACGAGGTGAGATTTGGTGTGGTAACTAATTATAGTGAGTTGATGAGTCTGGTGAAATAAAGCTTAAAGTTTCATTAATTTTGATTGACATGTAAGAAAATTTTAAAACTAATATTTTTGGTAAATTTATTATGGAAAGACGCAATTGTTAAAGTATTAGAAGAGGAGAAAAAAGCTCTTCATTATACTGAAATTGCTGAACTAATTGCTGAAAGAGGCTACAGGACTTCTTTAGGGGCTACCCCACAAGATACTGTGAGTGCTAATATAACAACCGATATTAAAAACAATGAAGGCAATTCCATCTTTGTAAGAGTTAATCCTGGTATTTATTATCTGAGAAAATACGTAGATAAAAGTTCAGAATTAGAAAATGAAGATAGTGAAACAGAAACTTTAGTTTTGGAGAAATCTGAAAAAGAAGATAGGATTATTCATAAAATAATAAATGCTTTTGGCATCTACTGGAATAGAGATCTTGTTCATTGGAAATCATTCCCCGAGTTGTATGGAGTTCAACAATTTGGTGCAACACCTATTAATTTTAAAGAACAAATAGGTGTGTATTTGCTACATGATAGTCGTGAGACTATTTATGTCGGGCAAGCCAAAGAACAACCTTTAGGTAAAAGACTAAGGCAACACACAGTAGACAGACTAAGCGGACGCTGGGACAGATTCTCTTGGTTTGGTTTTTATCCTATAAGTGACAAAGGAAAACTAATTACTGATATTGAACTTGAAAAAATAACTTATCAAAATCTTGGGGATTTGCTTGAGTCTATTTTAATTGAAAGTATTGAACCCAGACAGAATCGGAAACAGGGTAATCTTTTTGCCGGAATAGAATTTTTACAACAGGTGGATCCTGAGCTGGAAAGATTGCGTAAGCAGCAGTTAATTAGGGAGATTTCTGAGAAGTTGTAATAAATATTTATAACGTTTTAAAATTACAACCATGGAAATATACAAAGACAATAAAGCCATAAGTCGCAGTATTGATCTTTATCTTGATTCTGACAAATTGACTCTTTTATCTTATGATTCCTGTAAAGGATTTAGTGAAGAAAGAATAATTACAGTTGAAGATATTGATTCACTTAAAAAGGCAATGAATGTTGAAACTGATGAGGATTTATTGAATGAGATAAAAGCGGATTATTCAAAAGCCGATGCAGTTGATCAATTTGTTAATTTTCTAACAGACCATGAAGTTCAGTACATTTATCATAGATTCACTAATTAATACTTGAAAAAATTATAGTTATGTATTTTGACAGTGTTGACCAAATAAAGCAAATGATAGAAAATTACAGAAATCACATTGCTAATACTCAACTAAATAATGAGGTATATAAATGGAAACTTATTGAAGACTACAAAGGGAGGTCTAATCTTGATGCTGAAGATTTACACGTAGAGTTAAAGTCAATTGACTATCGCAATTTGATATATCATTTGAGTAAAGCTACTTTAAATCAAATGACGAAATCAAATCCTGAGGAGATTCGTAAATTGTTTGTTGAGTTATTTGATGAATCATTAGATTTAACCCACTAGTGTCCGGTTAAGCAAATAGCGATTTGCTTATAACATAGATTGACAAACGGTTTTGTGCGGTTTTCTTATTTTTCGATTTGAAAATATTTCCCATATTTGCTG
>CAZURM010000096.1:0-5983 GCA_964622945.1 uncultured Proteiniphilum sp. | reverse complement strand
TGGCTAGCACAATACCCTCATCCCTTTTCTCACAACCAGCTTTAAACACCTTAAATAAAGTCTCAAAAAACAAAGATTTAATTTGGGCTAATCTTTTACACATAAGTTATAATATGTGGACAGACCATCCTTATGTTGTATGGGATAATCTTCCAGCTGACACCTATGCCGCAGAAGATTTTGAAGTAAAAACTTGCATGGACGCAAGGCGCTGGGCTAGAGGATACAGACCTTTTCTAACATTCGATGATGATACTTGGGATGCTATATTACAAAGCATGGTTGATGCTGGTATGAATATGGTAGTAATGGATTTAGGCGACGCTATTAAATATAATAGCCATCCAGAAATAGCAGTAGAAAATGCTTGGTCTGTAAAACGGTTGAAAACTGAATTAGCTAAAATGAGAAAAATGGGGATAGAGCCAATTCCTAAATTGAATTTTGCTACAACGCATCAAGCATGGTTAGGCGAATATTCCAGAATGGTTTCAACACAACAATATTATACAGTTTGCAGAAACTTAATCAATGAAGTAATTGACATTTTCGATAAACCTCGGTTTTTCCATTTAGGAATGGATGAGGAAAATGCGCCTCTTCAAAAACAACATGACTTTGTTGTCGTAAGACAAAATGACTTGTGGTGGCACGACTTTTACTTACTTGTTGAAGAGGTTGAGAAAAACAATGTTCGTCCCTGGATTTGGTCTGATTACGCATGGCATTTTCCTGATGAATTTTTCAAAAAAATGCCAAAAACTGTGCTTCAAAGTAACTGGTATTATGGTGGAAGTTTTGATATGGAAAAAATAACCGATCGTTCGAAACAAAGAATAAATTTATACGAAGACTTAGAAAAACATGGATATGATCAAGTTCCAACAGGTAGTAACCATGGGAATGATTATAATTTTGGAGCTACTGTAGATTATTGCAAAAAGATTATTGACTCCCCGAGATTGCATGGGTTTATGACCGCTCCATGGCGTCCTACACTATCACCTTGTCTTGATACTCATAAAGAAGCTATAGATCAAGTTGGAAGAGCAATAAAAAACTTGTAAAATGAGAAAAATAGATAAAGTATTGGGTATGATAGAGTTTAAGAACAATCAGGTTGTTTCTTTATAAAAGATTACACCGTGGAATGTTTGGAAGAAGTTTGTAAAATGTTGAATTTGATGACAGAGCAGCTAAAAGCACCCAGAATAAGGGTGTAATTTATATGATACAGTTAATATGTTCGAGAAGCATAGCTTTTGGGATAATAAAGACATAGCTTATTATCAAGGGTCTAATATGATCTATTATTTATCTTGTTTTAAAGGTGAATATGACAGAAATCTTTACATGCGACTAACTAATAAAGTAGCAGAGAGCCTAAAGTGAATAGATGTTATTGAATCGATTACTTCAAAGAAAGTATTAAAGAATTGTGTGTTGTTTTTGTAATACACTCAGACAGCTAAATTAATATTATATATGAGAAAAATCATTATAACCGCATTTAAATGTGTTTTTATATTAAACATCTTTTGCAGTAGTGTAAATGCAACTGACATTCCTTTCTTGGATAATCCTCCTGTAATAGATGGCGAGATAACTAAAGATGAATGGAATCAAGCACAACACAGTAACTTGAATGTAATTGCTTCAAGAAATACACTAAATAAGGACTTGCAAAATAACACCGACGTTTATGTCGGATACAATAAAGAATATCTGTTTGCCTCATTTATTTGTTATGAGAAAAACATGTCTGATATAAAGGAAACTATACGTAATCTTGAAGCTCGCGATACCAATATTTGGATAGATGATTGTGTTGAAATATTGCTGGATCCGTTGGCAAGCGGAACCGAGTATTATCACTTTATTATTAACTCCAATGGTATTTTTTATGATGCATTAAATGGTGATGCATCTTGGGATAGCAATATAAAAGTCGCTGCAAAAAAGCATGAGAACAGATGGGTTGTTGAAGTTGCTATACCTTTTTCTGACTTTAACTATACTCCACTGGGTACAGAGCAGTGGAGGGGAAACTTTACTCGTCAACAAAAATTAGATAAAGAAAACTCTTCGCTTTTCCCCACTCAATCCATCTCAGACCCATCTTCTTTTGGTGCTTTGACTTTTGTGAAACCAAAGAGCTCAGAAAATGGTAACACTCATTTATCAATAGACCAATTGTGGAATAAAGATAATCCTAGTGTTAAACTCTCAATTAATAACGAAGGAGAAACTAAGCAGGAATTTAAAATTGTAGTTTCTAACATTGCTAAAGGTAAACTGTTTTTCGATGCTTCTGAAAATATTGATGTAGCACCACAGAAAACAGCAGGAATAGCCATTCCTTATAAAACATCATCTGACGAACAGCACGTCATGCTGACTATCTCTAATGTAAGCAATAACCGCATTCTTTACAGTAATCAATTTCAGCTTCCAGCATCTGTTATTGATGATGGCTCGAGCAAAAAAGTATGGAATTTAGAGGACCCTCTTTACTCCGAGCTGTTTTCTAATGAATCATTACCTTTTGGAAAAGAAGGAGCCCTTAGTTGGTTAGCTACTACTGATTTCAATAGAATGCGTACAATTGCTAAGCAGTATGGACTTTCCTATTTATATGAAGACATGTATAAAGATTTTGGTGAAAACAAGCTTCGAGTTTTTACAAACGATCGCACACTAGCTCATCCAACTTATAAACAACTTGCGTTCAGCAAAGAGTTCGATGTGAAGTATGTAGTATTTGCTGATGCTAGAAAATACAGTAAGGATAAAATTCCATTTGGTGAGAGAAACTCAAGGCCTTGGCCTGTTGATCCGATTGCAAGTAGTGCAGCTAATCAAACAGTAAAAGAGGTATTGGAAGATTATCGAGAAGCTATTTGGGGAGTTTCTTTAGGAGATGAAGAAGAAAGTCGCATTTTCAAAATTGGAATCGAGCTTTTTAATAAGTATTCAGAAGAGGACTATCCATTTGTTCATCAAATTGATCGAATAATAAAAGAACAATATGGAAATGGTAAATATGGGATACCACTTGATGAGCACGATAAAAATCCATTCAGATGGATAGCCTATAGACGCTGGGCAAATGAGGAGTTGGTGAAGATGCACAACAAGTTGTATGATACTGTTAAAGGGATTGCTCCTGAGGTTATGGTTGTGGGAAATGACCCTGTTTCATTTCATCATCCTTTCAATTATAGAGATATGAAATGCGATATAATGACGCATCAGCTTTATCCAAGAAGAGGTGTAAATAGGGCGCGATTTGGATTTCTGACAAAACTTAATGTTGACTTATCAGGAAATATGGAGTTTTGGCCTTGTGTGCATGTGGAAAGCTATGCTGATGTTTTAAATCAAATTGAAACTCTTGAGTTGATGAGTCAGGTTATTAGAAATGGTGGTACTGGATTTCACTTTTATCCAAAGGATATCAAGAATATTCGAGATGGTAGCAACACTTTGCATTTTGATGCCCTTGCTGCACCTGATAGATGGAAACTCCAAATGGCAGTAACCAAGGAGTTGAGTGAAATGAAAAAAATAAGATTCCCTGATTCTGATTTTGCTATCCTATTTTCCACTGATAGCCATGCCTCACTTCCTTATGGCAGTGAAACATTTGAAGTAGAGAGTGCTTATACATTTTTAGGTCCCATTGTGCGCAGTTATTTTACTTTTGTTGATGATTACTGGGTTGAAGAAATGCCCGAACAATTAGCAAAGTATAAAGCCTTATATATTCCATCAGGTAAATATATGCGTAGCAATGTATCAAATAATCTGTTAGAGTATGTTGAAAAAGGTGGAACATTAATTAGTGGAGACCCTGATATTTTCAGTTTTTGTTCAGATGGAACTTCTCTCAAGCATATGTCTGAGAGTTTATTTGGCATAACTGTCGAAGGTGAAAAAGAACAATCTCATATAAAATATGGAGAGCTTACATTACCCGTTTACTCCAAAGCTTATGCAATTCAATTGCTCAACAATAACAAAATCAAAGTTTTGGCTAACTACAAAGATGGAACACCTGCTATTATTGAACATAAATACGGTAAAGGAAAGGCTGTGTTTTTCGCAACGAATCCGTTTCATTTAAAAGGGCTTGATAACGATGAATGGAAGTTGTTTTTTACGCTTTTGCAGAAGAAATATGGTTTGAAAACTGGGCATGACATTTGGCGTTTTCAATTCCCAAAAACACTTATTCCTGATCTCACACCTGCTCCAGAAGGAAAATGTTTGACCAACAACAATCTTGTTTGGCGCATGAACGAAGGCCTTAAGCTGTATAATGAAGATACTGGTGGAAGTTATTCATATTCGTTGCAGCCTGACAAAATTGCAGAGCAAACAGGTTATCAAAAGAGCTATTCTTTTGATAAGGGCGACTTAACCGATCGACATAAAGCTCCCATCGCTGGGAATGTTGATTTGGGCAATGGGTCAATAAATGATTGGGTAGTTTCTTGGGAGAAGCCAGAAGCTTTCGATATCACTTTTGATTTTGTTAAACCAAAGAAATTAGGTGAAGTCTCTTTATTTTATTCAGGTCAGTTACCAGCCATATCATTGTTTGCTTCTAACGATGGTGAAAACTGGGTGGACTTGCAGACAACATGTGAAAAGCAACCATTTACAGAAGATGTTTTAGAACAAACACTTTCTGGTGATTTTGGTAGTTATCAGTATCTTCAGGTAAGATTTGGAAAACGTGATAATAATAGTTTTATGCTTACAGAAGTTGATGTTTGGTCTTTGGAATAAAACACTTGAGGAGAATCAAGGATTAAATTTCGAGTAGAGTATGCCGTTTAAACTTCGTTTTATATATTCTAATTAGAATTGCATTTTATTTATCAAGAGAACATTTTTATGATTCAACCTTTGAGAAAAAACATTCTATTGTTGTTATCGTTTCTTTCCCTTGTCATTTCTTGTAAAGACGATGATGAGATAATTCCTGAGGTAGAGAAGGTTGTACCTTCTATCATCATTGATAACACGAAAGTTGATTTATACAATGCAGCTGGCACAAAGACTATCACGTTTACATCAAATGTTAATTGGGTGGCAACAACATCTGAAACTTGGTGTAATGTTTATCCATCGAGTGGAGATGCATCAAAAAGAAAATTCATGCTTTCTTACTCTGAAAACACCACCTATGATGATAGAAGCTGCATTGTAACGATAACAAGTGGCAGCGTTTCAGAGTCGTTTACTGTCACTCAGAGTTCAAAGTCTGGGCTTCTTGTTACACAGGAAGAATATAATCTCTCGAATGATGCCACAACTATTGAGGCAGAGATAAAAGCCAATGTGGAATTTGATGTTACCATAAATGATGGGTGGATTACTAAGGTTGACACAAGGGGTTTGTCTACAAGTAAACTCTCTTTCGATATAGAGAAAAATGCAACTAACTATAATAGGGAAGGCACTATTACCATCGAAGAGAAAGATGGATTTTTAAAAAGCACCATTACTGTGGTTCAATCTCAAGAGGGTAATACATCGCTAACAAATACAAAGCAACCTTTCGATTTGGCACTTATTTATACCGGAGGTGGTCATCGCCATACTGGTTATTTCCAACCTAAGCATTTTGCTCCTTATGTATCCATCGAAAGAGAATATGGCACACATGATTGGGTTTTTGATGGCTTTCTGTTTTTAGAAATAGTGGATGCTCCTTATTCTTATTGGGGTGGGCATGGTACTGAGCCCGCTCGTAAAACAGAATGGCAAAAACTAGCCAATACGTTTTTCACTGAGGGGAAGAACATTTATGCCCTTGATGAGGAAGTAGGTAGGGTTGCCAAGTTGAGAAACGAAACAAATTTTGAAAAGCGTAAAGTAGTAATTGCTATTCCAGAAGCAAAGATAGATCAGAAGAATTGGGGAGAGATAAATGGTAAATCGATGGACTTCAGTAAAACTGATGATCGGATTG
>CAZURM010000095.1:1549-6145 GCA_964622945.1 uncultured Proteiniphilum sp. | reverse complement strand
GGATACATCATATTAAGCCAGTTGGAGTGATAACGACCGTCGCTTTCGGTATTAGTAGATAGCTTTTTATCCTGCCCAGTCAGTTCCAAGTAGTTCGCCATGTTATCTTTGTAGTTATCCTTATACACAAAGTCCTTGCCGGTATTGTAAGGCGGGTCGATATATATCATCTTCACACGGTTGTGATAACTTTTCTGCAAGAGTTTTAGCACCTCTAGGTTGTCGCCCTCAATATAGAGGTTTTCGGTATTATCCCAATCTACACTTTCTTCGGGACATGGTCGCAAAGTTCCTGTACTACGCTTTTGCGCCTCACGGCGGGCATTGGTTTTGCCTGCCCAGTTTAAATAAAAACGCTCTTCGGCTGTATCTGTATAATTTCCTAAAAGATCCTTTAATGCTTCAAAATCCACTTTTCCTTCTTTGATAACTTCGGGGAAAATCTGTTTAAGCTGCTCTAAGTTTTGTGCAACTAAATCGGCACTTTGGCTCTCTGCCGGTGGTATGATTTGTTTGTCCATATATATGTTTATTAATTTTCTGTTCAGTTCTAAGCCTATATTACACGGGCTTATTTTTTTATAATTATTTTATTAACCGCTTTTGCAAATCCCGCTCCTTGTTTTGCAACTCTCGCAAACGACTGTTTAGCTTAATAGTTTTATTAAACTGAGTTTCTGTTTTTATCTCCGCAATTATACTTTGTTGCTCTTTTCTATTCTCTTGAAGCAGATGAAGGATAGCCCTATAATCAACCAGAGTGTTAGTATCTGCTTGAATGAAGTCACCAGCTTCATCCGACACCTTTAGCATAAGCAGTTTGGAGGCTATATAATCATACAGATCTTTTAGTGTGGAATAGTTTGATTTTTCTATATTTAGGGATTGTAGCCAGTTATTGGTCAATTCTTCATTGCTATCTATCTCAAAAAAGCGTGTGGTTTGTTCATTCTCAATCACCCGCTTGCTGTTGTCCGACTGATTTATACGTTTTACACACCAGTTCACACAATAATAGTCCTCATAATTCACAATAAGAAAAAGGGGTGCCGGAAATGCTTTTTGTATCATTGCTGCTATAATTGCAGTTTTACTTTGATTGCGAATTTTAATTTCTGCAAATATAATTTGAGTATAATCATATTCTTCATCTTTATAGCTTGCAGCTCCAATTGTGCGTGTTTGCAACAAAGCTTTCATAGTGATGCGCTGTACATCTTCACGCAAAGCACGTTTTTCAATGGCGGACAGGTCTACCTTTTCTCCAAATTGCTTTTTGGTGATTTGTACATCTATCAATGCTTCGGGCGGTATGTTGAAAAAAGATATCATTTCAAGCTTATCTTTCTCACTCTACTGGTAAGTTCCTCCATTCTCTCTATAATTTCATCGAAAGATTTTTTCTTAGCATCATAGATAAAACTTTCCTTCATATTTTCGTAGTCTCTTCTCCAGCCACCTATTAAGTTATCAGGTGGACAAATTAGTATTTGAGCAGGATCGTGCATTTGATAGTCAACATCTTTCATGTTATTGAATTTTTGACGATGATTTATAACTGCCTTATATAAATCTATGTCTTTTAATGCCGTTTTTGCAAAAGGACTATTCATCATCTTATCAAGATCATACAAATGTCTAGACATTCTATCCAAACGTGGATTTTCCTTTTGATACTCCTCATGTAACAAAAATATTTTCTCCAAAAATGTACGTTCTGGTAATACAGATTTAAACTGAACTTTTATGTTGTTGTCAATTTCAGGAAATTGTGAATGTATAAGCGTTGCGATTTCTCTTCTTTCAAATGGTTCGTCAAGAGACATTGCACTGAATTCAATCTTAACAATCGGGAGTAGATAGTCTATTGTGATTGGGAGAATGCTTTGATATTTTATTTCTACAACAGTAACCATATCGCTACTGTTTTTTGTAATAAGTTCTATCTCATATCCTTTTATGCCATTTGAAAAAAGTATGTTATTTAGCTCAGGGAGCAACTTCTCCCCTATATAATGAAATGTCTCCCGACGAACTTTTGTTCGCTGCTGCTTTGTTGCTTCGGGTAAATTAAAAAATGAACGGCTTACTGATAAGTCAATATCTTCACTGAATCTGTTAATCAACCCCCATGCTTTACTAAGTGAGGTTCCACCTTTAAATTGCAAGAAATCAGCCCATGAAGATTTTGATAGTGCAACCAAAATGGTAGTTACCCACCAATCCTTTTCAATTGCCTGTTCTGCTGAAATCTTTTTGGCTATAGCTGTTTGTTGAAGTAAAACCAATTTCTCATCATCGTTGTAATTCAACCAAGTACTCATTCTGTTGTTTTTTTTATGATTGGTAATAACAATTCTTTAATCCAAACCGGTGCTAGGTATAAATCGTGTATCATAGTAGATTGCTCTTCGGTACTACTCTCAAAGATAAGTTTGTTTATTTTGTTTTTTATTTCATCTGTCACCTGATTTTCTCCAAGCTCTTTTAGCGCAATGATTATTAAAGGTAAAAGTTTACCTTTAAATTGGAAGTTCTTTTGAACAGCATTCTTGAAAATAATATTTCTGTCGCCAACTTTTACCTTTCGCTTAGATCCATTGGTAATATATATGGCGTTCATTGGCACTTGAGTCGAAAAGCCCAATATGTTTAAGGCAGTATCACCGGTCGGCATGATTTGAGCTTTGTCGCGTTCGGCTATTTTGTGGGCAATTTGGTTAATCGTAGGGTGCAAAATACCAAACTGCGTTTTTATTGGATTCATATAGATGCCGGAAGCCACACGAACAATAATACCCTCATTTTGCAGACGAGATAGCGTTCGGGTAACAAGGCTATCATTATTTAAGTCTTCAAAATCACTCACAGTGAATAAGTCACCTTTCTTAAAGTGAGCTACTCGATCTCTAACTTTTTGTGAAACACTCTTTTTCATTGTAAAAACAAAATAGTTTTGTCCGAAATATTCGGTAAATGTCGGACAAATATAAGAAGTTATTCTCTCTTTACAATAACAAATGCTACAATATCAAAATCACTTTGCGAGGTTACTCCTTCTGAATCTAATGATATAGTATCAGCTGAAAAGAAAGAAGCAGCACCCACTTCGAGCGATTTACCTATAACACTTTCAATAGCCAATTGCAAGTCTGTTGCATAAGATGACATATTTTCAAAGTTATTGGTTTCCTTTTTCAAATTCCTCACCAATTTCGTCAAAACTTCTGTTTCTCCCTGACAAAGCTTTTTAAGATAATCTAAACAACGCTTTCCCTGAAGATAACCTAAAACAGTGTTACCATTTTCGCCAATATAAACCAAGTAATATGGAGCTAGCAGGCTTTTCCCTTTTTGTGAAACAGTGCTGCGCATACAGAATACAGTTCCAGGTGGTATTTCATCATCATCGGTTAGCACAACGGTGTGAACTCCCATCGGAATACCTTTAAGTTCGGCTAAATGATTTTTCTCATACTCCATAATATCCATACGGAAATCATTCATATTGGTATCTGTAATGCTGATATTTCCTTGAATATCCTCTAAATCCAACACAGTACTCTGTAGCTGCTCCAGTTGCTTACGACGATATTCTAAATCAGTCATTTCGTCGTTCTCGTTCATTTCTATAAGGTTTTCTTCACCCGTTGCTGATATGTCTAATAACACCATCCTGCCTTTTACACGATTTTCTAAGTTTATATACTCATTAAGCTCCATATTTGGCCAAAAATTTACCAGTTGAATTTGATTGTTTTTAGAGCCAAGGCGGTCAATACGTCCAAACCGCTGTATGATTCGTACCGGATTCCAGTGGATATCATAATTAACCAAGAAGTCGCAATCTTGTAAGTTTTGTCCTTCAGAAATACAATCAGTAGCAATCAGTAAATCAATTTCACCTTTAGCTTTTGGAAAAGTTTTGTGACGATTTTTTGATATAGGTGAAAAATGAGTAAGTAAGTCGTTCATCTCTTTTTGCTTAGTACCCGGGAAATTGGTCTTGTTAGTTCCGCTTCCTTTAATCAGTGCACTATATAATCCAAACTCAGATTGTATCCACACAGAAAGATTATCGTAGAGATAGTTTGCTGTATCTGCAAAAGCTGTAAATACAATTATCTTTTTATTGTTCCCATTTAGAGGATTAGTTATTTTATCAGCAATAAGTTCTTTCAGTTTTGTCAGTTTCTCATCACGTGCTGTAGATATCTTTGCTGCTTTATTCATTAATTGAGTAAGCGTATCACGGTCATACTCTAGTGCCTGTTTCCATTTCACCAAATCTATATCTTGAAGCAGCACCTTTACCTTATTGCCTATCAGGTATTCTGCATCATCTTCTTCTACATTTATATTCTCAATTGTAATGGAGCTATCAGATAAATACTCAGCATTTTCCACTTTGTAGAGATTATCATTTACCTGTTTTAAAAGTGCTTGTATGCTCAGATAGAAAGAATAAATTGAACTTTCCATTCTCTTTAAGTAATTCACACGCATCAAGTCAACCAAACTTTTCTCTCGGTCAGATTGCTTAAATACACTTCCTGTACTCAACTGATAGTCATATTTAGCTTCATAGTCAGCTTT
>CAZURM010000095.1:0-1449 GCA_964622945.1 uncultured Proteiniphilum sp. | reverse complement strand
ACACGGGTTAGGTCAGTATGGCTTAGCACATCATAATTAAAGCGATCATTGAGTAAGATGTTTCGCTTATCATTTTGTGTGTAAACCGTCCAATTATCTCTAAGCTTCTTGGGGCAAATTACTAATACTCTATCGTTTCGCAACTCATAATACTTTATTACCGCAAGAGCCTCAAATGTTTTTCCCAACCCCACGCTATCTGCTATAATACAGCCTCCATATTTTTCTATTTTCTCGATAGCGCCCATTACACCATCCTTTTGAAAATTATAAAGCATTTTCCAAATATCTTTATCTTTAAAGCCTGTTTTAGATTTAAAGATATTTTCATTAGAAAAATCAGCTATTGAATTATGAAACAGGTGATGTAGAATGAAGTAATACACTTCTTCAGGGCCATAATCCCTATAGCCTTTTTTGAGTTCTGTTAATATTAGGTCTGTTATATCATTTGTTTTTGAGGAATCTGACCATATATTGTCAAAAAGATATTTAAGTTTTGCAACTTCTTCTTTTCCACGTTGCAAAATATGATGTTGTGGAATGTCGGATTTAATGAATCCCAAAGAAATAGAGTTGAAATCGCACATTCCCTGATTTATAACGCAGCTTTCGTTTTCATTCTCCACAAATATCAGCTTAAAGCCAAAGCTAAAAGGTATGCTTAATGCCTTTATTTTACTTCTTTGGAGTATCCGATTGCACTCTTCGGAGGCATACCTTAGTAGAAGCTTCCTTTTAATTTCACCCTCTTCAATTCCACCCCACAGATTGTCATTCAATAAGACTGACACACCATTTGGAGATTTTGTAAAGGGGTCGGACAAAAGTAAAACTTTCAACCCTTCAATATTCTTTAATTCCTCTTTCAGCAGATAAAAAGCGTAAGCACTAAATATACCGGTACTAACTGACAACGTGGTATTGATATCAATCCTCCTAGCAATTTCATGACCAACCGTTAAGCCTAGTTTGTTTTCTATTATTTCCATAAAAATCGTTAGTGATTACTTTTTTGTTGAATGAAATAACTCCCTAATATCAATATTCAATACTTCTGTTAACAACAAATATACTACACAATCCGCTTTAAAAAAAGTCTATGAATGGCTAACTAGTTTGCCATTCATAGACTTTACTTATAACTTTGATAATAAAATCAGTAGAGAAGAAATCTAAAATGAAAATCCTCTAAATGAGTGAGGTCTAACTTTCACTTCAAAAACCATCTTATCAGTGCCTAATGTACGACTCCTGTAAACTGGTGCACTTCTTAATGTGCCTCCTATACTTTCATTTAAGTCAATATCAGTAATTCTTTGCTTATCTACATCTAAAACTACGTTTACTGTAACTTCCTCATCTAAAAATGATTGTAATACGAATGTATTGTTATCATAAACAAAAAGGCTTACTTCGCCAGGACCTTCAATGAGCACATCTAAATCA
>CAZURM010000094.1:0-6170 GCA_964622945.1 uncultured Proteiniphilum sp. | reverse complement strand
TCAAGATACTTTTTTAACGCTTTCAAAGTTCTATCATTTATAAGTTATTATTTTACTCCATCTCTTTACGAAGTAGGTCTAGACCAGTTCGTATGATGCGCTGAATTTCCAGTTTTGATGTATCCACAAACTCACAAAGGGCAAAATCCTCAGGTGCAACTTCATAAATACCCAGCTGTTCCATTTTATCAATATTAAAAGCTAAGGTTGCTTTTATCAATTGTTCCGGAAATATATCCATTGGAAACACCTTATCATATTCATTAGAGACTATAATTGCTCTGGGACCACCCATCATACGAGCATCCAGCCTATATTTTTTGTTGGAGGTAGGATATGTAGGTCCTGCACTATATCTTTTTGACGTAAGTGATGCCCAACCAAAAGCTTCATGTACATCATCGCCTTCCGGTATAACGGTTATCTGAGAATCATAAGCACGCAAAACACCGTTTTCGTCAACCTTCCTACCTGTAAGTGGATTTCCACTAATATATCTTAGTGATATCCCTTCTGCTACATTATTTTTAAAGATTGAATTCAGCTCCGTACCTATTAACATTTTATAATAACCCTTCTGTTTTACTTCTGAACCACAAAGTACCACCGTACGAGTCAGGTTTACATTTCCGTTATTGAAAAATCGTCCTAACAATGCAACATCTATTGCATTGAGTGTCCAAACCACTTCTCCTCGGTTAACCGGTTTGATATGGTTAATTTGAACACCTGCATTTCCTGCAGGATGTGGACCATTGAATTCTGTTATAACAACATTTTTTGCCTCGCGAAGTGCTTTACTTTTTGTTTTGGTACTAATTGAAAGATACACTTTGCCGCTTGTAAGCTTGGCTAAAGCATCGAGCCCTGTCTGAAGGTCAGCCTTCTGCTCCTCTAAGATGAAATCATACGATGGTGCTAAAGGGGATGAATCAAAACCAGTTACGAAAATATCGCGTGGTTCTTTATCTGGTAATGCAACCACATCGTAGGGACGTTGTTTGATAAGAAACCATATTCCTGCATTCAGTATAGATTTCTTAATTTCTTCTTTAGAAAGTGATGACACTTTTTTTATTCCATAATCTTCGTACTCAATTTCGTTGTCGGCTTTGATGACTATGTTGAGTATACGTCTTTTCTCTCCTCTTTCAATCTCTGTAACAACACCACTTACCGGTGAAGCAAACAAAACCTCGGAATGATCTTTGGCATAAAACAGTGCATTTCCGGCTTTTACCCTGTCATCTACTTTGACGGCCAACTTAGGAATAATGCCATGAAAATCTTCAGGACAAATTCTCACAAACTCAGTAGTCACACTGCCTATCAAAATTTCTTCTGATGCTCCTTGTAATGGAATCTGCAAGCCTTTCTTAATATTTATCAGATTAGCCATATAGTTTATAATAAATTTTCTTGCTAGTACTTTTTTTAATCAATCAATCAATTAAAAAACAAACGGTTCTAATTAAGTACCTACGTAAATAGGGTAATACTACTTTTTAAAGGTGCAAAGGTACATTTTTCTGGACTCAAAAAAACATTATATCTGAATAAATTAGCGAAATAATTCTCTATTGAATTTCTTTTAAAAAAATCACTCAGTAATGCCGGCTATTTCAGGGTCTATCATAATACGTCCGCAATATTCGCATACAATAATTTTTTTTCTAAGCTTGATATCCATCTGTTTCTGTGGTGGTATCTTGTTGAAACAACCACCACATGCACTACGCTGTATTGGCACAACCCCCAAGCCATTACGAGCGTTTTTACGTATACGTTTATAAGCTGTAAGCAGTCGAGACTCTATCGTTGTTTCTGTTTTTTTAGCTTTCTCACGGATTTTCTCTTCTTTTGCTTTTGTCTCAGAAACAATATCATCAAGCTCTTTCTTCTTATGTTCAAGATCGGCTGTTTTATCTTTCAATTGCTCGTTTGCATCATCAATATGTGCTTGGACTACTTCCATCTCTTGTTCAAACTCACGAATATGCTTTTCAGATAGGGCAATCTCTAGAGTCTCATATTCAATCTCTTTTGAGAGATGATCATACTCTTTACTGTTTCTCACATTATCAAGCTGCTTATTATATTTCTCTATTTTCACCTTACTGGTCTCAATTTTACCCTTTCTCTGTTTAGTATCATCAGCAAATTGTTTCAGTTCCAACTGAAAGTTGTTGATTCGTGTACCCAATCCGGCAATTTCGTCGTCAAGATCAGCCACCTCTAATGGCAGCTCTCCACGCAATATCTTTATACGGTCTATTTCTGACAAATAGGACTGTAACTTAAAAAGTGATTTCAGCTTATCTTCAACTGACACTTCCTGTTCTACTTTTGCTTTTTTTGTAGCCATAATAAGTATGTTTGTAGTACGATTTATTTTTAATTGATTATTTCCTTTTAACAAAAAATGCAGTAATCCTACGAACTTACTAAAGGTCGTTATATTACCACATTTTACTGTAACTGCGGGAACTAGTCATACCGCCCATTGTTACAGATATTTTACGGGATTCGAATCGAATGCCGATTTATGTATAGCAAAGGTAGGGAATTTTCCCGAAATTACATCATAAAAAATATCTTTTGTGCATATTTCAGATTCGTAATGTCCTACTACTGCAAGTAAAATACGATCTTCAACATCATAAAAATCGTTATATTTTGCTTCACCCGTTACAAATGTGTCTGCTCCATATGAAATTGCATTGGGTATTAAAAAGGCACCCGATCCACCACAAATAGCTACATCTCTTATTTCCTTACCCTGAATTTTTGAATGTTGTATAGAGGATAAATTAAAAATATCTTTTAAAAGATATAAAAACTCCTGCTCAGGCATAGGTTCAGGAAGTACACCAACTACTCCGCTACCGTGCCGCGACCACTCATTTTCAATTGCATACAGGTCATAAACAGGCTCCTCGTAAGGATGCACCGCCAGAAGTGCACGCAGAACCTCGTCTTTCTTCATAACGGGCAAAACAGTTTCTATTCTAACCTCAGCCTCAACATGCAACTCATTAATATTACCTATATGAGGATTTGCATCTTTCCCTGCTCTGAATGTGCCTTCACCCGTAATATTATAACTGCAGCTGTCGTAATTGCCAATATGTCCGGCTCCAGCATTAAACAGTGCATTTCTTACACTTTCGGCATGCTGCAAAGGTACAGTTGTGACAAACTTCAAAAGTGAATTTGATATAGGTTTAAGTACTTTCACATTTTCTAGTTCCAACATTTCTGCAAGTTTGTAGTTTACACCACCTTGTGCATTATCTAAGTTTGTATGTGCTGCATAAATAACAATGTCATTTTTTATCGCTTTCAGTATACAACGTTCAATATAATTTCTCCCTATTAGTGATTTAAATGGCCTAAAAATCAGAGGATGATGCGATATTATAAGATTACACCCTAAGGAGATAGCCTCATCAATAACATTCTCCGTTACGTCTATTGCTAATATAGCACCTGTGGCTTCTCTATTTACATCACCAACCTGAACCCCACTATTGTCATAATCCTCCTGAAGTGGAACGGGGGCTAACTGTTCTATCGATTGAATAATATCTTTAATTCGCATAAATAGTTTGAGTTTAAGAATGACCTTAAATATTTTAATTAGTTTTTTACTACTTGATTAAGTCTTAAACACTTTAAAAGGTCCTAAATATTCGATTACACAAATATAACTGATTTTTTGATTTTTGTTTATGATTAATATTATTATCCTGCAAATTAAAGAAGTGATTGTTTTTAATTAAATATAAAAATAAACGAAACATTAGAGGTACAAAGTCCTTTGTCTCCTCAATAAAATATGAGGAGATATTGAAGAGAGTATGAGGTGATACTGGACTAGGTAGGTACGAAGTACGGGGCTTGTCTTACTATGAAATAGTTTTTCATTATATAAGTTAGAGCAAGAGTAGTCAGATTATATCTGACTTATGTAAGGTAAGAGTTAATCGTTATCTTTAAGAATTAACCGTAATGAGTTATTTTTACTAATATAATTCCATGCCCAGTTAATAAATATAACCAGCTTATTTCTTACACTTAGGATAAGCATGAGGTGAAGAAACATCCAGACAAACCAAGCAAAGTAGCCTTTAAATTTAATGAATGGAAGATCTACTACCGCCTTATTTCTACCTATTGTAGCCATAGTACCCAAATTACGGTATTCATATCGATTTAACGAATCATTATTTCTCTCCAGTCTCTTTAGATTGCGTGCAAGGTTTTTTCCTTGACCAATGGCTACATTGGCCAACTGTGGGTGTCCTTGGGGATATTTTTCTGTTTCCATATATGCAATATCGCCTATAGCATAAACATTAGAAAGACCTTCAACTTTATTGAACCTGTCTACTTTGATGCGTCCATTGCGGAGAAGCGAGTTTTCGGGGATTCCTTCAATGGTATTACCGATTACTCCAGCCGACCATATAACATTTTTTGTTGGAATCCGTTCGCCATTATTTAGAGTTATTACTTCGCCATTATAATTTGTCACAAAAGTTTCAGTTTTTACAATTACTCCCATCTTCCTTAACTGTTTTTCCGAATATTTTTGTGCGAGAGGACTCATATTTGCCAGTGTGTGAGTACCACCTTCGAGGAGATAAACATTTACTTTATTTTTATCTATATTGGGGTAATCCTTAGGCAATATATTTTTTGTCATTTCAGCAAAGGCGCCGGCAAGTTCTACACCTGTAGCACCACCTCCCACAATTACTATATTGTATAACCCGTCTTTGTTTTTGGTATAAAGCAGCTCTTCAAAATTATGCAAAATCTCGTTACGAACATTAATAGATTGGTAGGTTGATTTTAGCCCAAGTGCATTTTCTTCTATCTCTTTGTTGCCATAAAAATTGGTTCGTGTACCAATAGCAATCACTAAGAAGTCGTAATTGAATCTGCCAATGGATGTTTCTATATATTTTTCAGTATCGTTTACGAAGTTTACAGATGCAAGTCTAATACGTACATCTCTTCTTTTTTGAAATATTTTTCTAATGGGAAAGGAAATTGTGGATGGTTCTATCTGTGATGCTGCTACCTGATAGAACAAAGGTGGAAACTGATGATGATTAACTTTGTCTATTACAAAGATATCAAGCTTATTCTTTTCTAAGTGGTTCACAAATTGTAAACCACCGAATCCGCAACCTGCAACAACAATCTTTTTTTTCATAACCTCATATTGAATAAAGTTACTTTTAAAACACTTGAGAGATGAATTTGTTTCAAAAAAAAGCGCTACGATCACTCGCGGCGCTTTTCGTAATGTTTAACATTTTAAAAATCACAGCTTCACTGCAGATACATCATCGACTGAGGTTTTAGATCTCTGTCTTGAGTGACATTGCACCCACAGTGTTTATCTTAGAGATCAAGCTGGTTCTTCAGAAGGAGTTTCTTTTTGATCATCTTCGACTATTTTGTCGTCTTTAATCTCACTTTTAACTTCTTCATCAGTTTTGCCTGATTCAACCTCTACATTTTCATCTTTTACTTCTTCTATTGTGGTAACTTCTTCAGTATCCTCCACTTTAACTTTAGTATCTACTTCCTCTATAGCCTTTGACTCAACTTCTTTCTTTTTAGCTTTAGATTCTGTTTCTTTAGTTTCCTTAGTCTCTTTAACCTTTTCAGCTACAGCTTCTTTAGTTTTATTGGTTTCTTTAACTTTTTGGGATTCTTCAGATTTTATTTTTTCTTCAGCTTTAGCACCAGTAGCTGCTACAGCACTTGTGCCTTTACCTCTACGTGAACGACGAGTTTTTGTTTTCTTAGCCGAAGTATCACTAAGCATATTTTCATTAAAATCTACCAGCTCGATAAAACACATTGAAGCGTTATCACCAAGGCGATTTCCTGTTTTAATAATTCTAGTGTATCCGCCCGGGCGGTCTCCTACCTTCTGCGATACATTTTGAAATAACTCAGTAACAGCATATTTGTTTTGAAGCTTTTTAAAAGCAATACGTCTTGAGTTAGTTGAATCTTCTTTGCTCACAGTGATTATTGGTTCCACAAACTTTCTTAATTCTTTAGCTTTAGGAACGGTAGTAAATATGCGTTTGTGCATTATAAGCGAAGTTGCCATATTAGACAACATAGCTGAACGGTGTGCAGTT
>CAZURM010000093.1:0-6344 GCA_964622945.1 uncultured Proteiniphilum sp. | reverse complement strand
AAACGATACTGATATGAACTTTAACGAACATAAACCTATCTACTTGCAGATTTCAGATCTAATTTGCGAGAAAATTCTAAACGATGAGTATCGTGAAGATGAGCGTATCCCATCGATTCGCGAATTAGGTGGCATACTTGGCGTAAATCCCAATACGGTAATGCGCAGTTTCGAATATCTTAAATCAATCGAAGTGATTTACGATAAAAGAGGAGTGGGTTTTTTTGTGTCTGCAGACGGCAAACAAAAGGTGAAATCCATATACAAACAATTATTTCTAGATGATGATCTGCCTCTAATAATAAATAAAATAAAACTACTAGATATTGAAATAGATGTTATTTTCAAGCATATACAAAAAGGACTATAACACTTGTAAACTATTATATATCAACAATTACTATAAATACATAATAAGATATTTTATCACTCATTCGAATTATATATAAAAAATACATAGAAATGATTCATATCAGACAACTACATAAATCGTATCACACAGGAGCAATTTCGCTTCATGTGCTAAAAGGAATCAACCTTGACATTGAAACAGGTGAATATGTTTCAATCATGGGTGCATCAGGCTCCGGTAAGTCTACCCTATTAAATATTTTGGGTATTCTTGATACATACGATGCAGGTGATTATTATCTTAATGGAAGTCTTATTAAAGGGTTAGGTGAAAAAGAAGCTGCTAGTTATAGAAACGAGATGATAGGCTTTGTATTTCAATCATTTAATCTTATAAACTTCAAAAATGCTCTAGAGAATGTAGCTTTACCACTCTATTACAAAAATGTGAGTCGCAAGAAACGTAATATTATTGCGATGGAACATCTTGATAAAATGGGGCTTAAAGACTGGGCTCATCATATGCCAAATGAACTGTCGGGTGGTCAAAAACAGCGAGTTGCAATAGCAAGAGCCATGATTTCAAATCCGAAAATAATATTAGCAGACGAACCAACAGGGGCACTCGACAGTACAACAACTGCAGAAGTAATGAATATTCTTACCGATCTTAATAAAGAAGGAATAACAACCATAATTGTTACTCACGAAGAATCTGTTTCTGCTGCAACTAATCGCATCATCCATCTTAAAGATGGTATGATTGAATATGAAACAAGAAAAAACAACGGAGTTCATGTTACCACTCAAAGCCTAAATTATCAAACCATATGATAGATCTTATACAGGAAATACTCGGTACACTCAAAAAAAATAAAATGCGTACCACCCTTACAGGGTTGTCTGTTTCATGGGGTATATTTATTCTTATTGTTCTTCTAGGAGCGGGAAATGGATTACAAAATGGGGTAATGGAAAACTTCAGTACTCGATCAACAAACAGTGTTAGCTTAAATCCTGGTAGAACATCAATGCCACACAATGGATTAAAATCAGACAGACGTCTATCTTTTACCAACGACGAGGTGGATTTTATTAGTGCTGAAGTATCGGAAAGCAGATTGATTACCGCTCGCTTAAACAATACAATGAATATTAGTTATGGAAAGGAATACGGATCTTATGAAGTTAGGGGGGTTATGCCCAACTATTCTCATATAGAAAAATTGATTGTTAAGCAAGAAGATGGACGTTTTATAAACAACCTTGACATGAAAGAGAGAAACAAGGTGATTGTGCTGGATAAAAAAATTGCCGATCTTCTTTTTCCCAGAGAGTCTGCTTTAGGTAAAACTGTTAAGGTTGGCAACCTGATGTTTAAAGTGGTCGGAATAAATTCGAAGAAAGAAGACTGGGGTGGTTCAAATGCATATATTCCATTCACAACTTCACAATCAATTTTTAGTCCTAGCGGGAAATTTTACAATATAGTTTTTACAGTTGACGGACTTAACACGAAAGCTGCTAATGATGAGTTTAATGAGACTTTAAGATCAATGATGGGTAGGAGATTAAATTTTAATCCTGAAGATGAGCAAGCTTTATGGATTAATAACTCCCAAGCTACATATCTTGAAACTATGAGTATATTCAACGGAATAACTTTATTTGTTGCAATAGTGGGAATCTTAACTCTAATAGCCGGTATTGTAGGGGTTAGCAATATTATGCTGGTATCTGTGAAAGAGCGTACACGTGAAATAGGTATACGCAAAGCAATTGGAGCAAAACCATCATCAATATTAAAGACAATAATTCTTGAATCAATAATAATTACCACAATATTTGGATATATAGGATTAATAATGGGCATCGGACTAACAGAAATTATAAATTTCTTTATGGAACAAGCAGCTAGCGCTCAACCAGTAACAGATGAACTACAAATGTCGGTCTTTTCCAATCCTACTGTCAAAGTTAGCTATGCACTATTTGCAACTATAGTACTAATAATATCGGGTGTATTGGCTGGCTATATACCTGCATATAAAGCTGTCAAAGTGAAGCCAATAGAGGCTATGAGGCAGGAATAGCTCTAATAGAGCGACACTATAATTTAGTCGTTTTATTAATAAGGAATATCAACTATTGTAAAAAAACAGACAAATAATTAAGATCAGATGAAAATATTCGATATAGATAGATGGCAAGAGATCTGGATTACTATTACACATAATAAATCTAGGAGCATACTTACAGCGTTTGGTGTATTTTGGGGAATGTTTATGCTTGTTCTGATGGTGGGTTCAGGTAATGCCCTAGAAAAAGGTATTTCTTCTCAAATAGAAGGTTTTGCCACTAATTCTGTATTTTTTATGTCGTCACCTACAACTCTTCCATATAAAGGATTTCAAAAAGGACGAAATTGGAATATGATGAATAGTGATATACCTATTATAAAAGATCGCGTTGAGGAATTGCAGTATCTATCACCAGTTTTGTTTTTAGGTGGTGGCGATGAAAATGTAGTTCGAGAAAATAAAAGTGGCTCTTATCTGGTTAAAGGTTGTTATCCTGAATATGATCTTATTGAAAAAAGCAAATTATTATATGGCAGATATATTAACGAGATAGATATCGCTGAACGAAGGAAGGTTTGCGTTATAGGTGAACGTATTTATGAGGTGTTATTCCATAAAGGAGAAGATCCTACGGGTCATCAAATAAGAGTTAATGGAATCTATTTTCAAGTTGTTGGAGTAGCAAAAAGTACCACAGGCGTTAGTATTGGTGGAAGTACTGAAGAGACGGTTGTTCTGCCCTTCTCCACAATGCAACAAGCATTTAATCAAGGTAATGACATTCATTTCCTTGCTGCTACAGCTAATGCAGGTGTACCTGTAAAAGTTATTCAGGATCAGATAGTTGAAATATTAAAACAGCAGCATCAAATTTCACCTGATGACAAAGAAGCGGTCTTTGCAATGAATATTGAAGATATATTCACAATGTACAGTTATTTGAGTTTAGGTATAAAAGCATTGATATGGATTGTGGGGCTGGGAACTTTATTTGCCGGAGCTATAGGCGTAAGCAATATCATGCTGGTAACTGTAAGGGAACGCACCAAAGAGATTGGAATAAGACGAGCTCTTGGTGCAACTCCACAAAATATTATTAGTCAGATTCTGAGCGAAAGTGTAATTCTTACAATGCTTGCCGGACTAATCGGAATTATGGCAGGTGTAGGAGTTCTTGAGGCAACAGGAATCGTTTTAAGTCAGGGTGATCAATTCTTTAAGGATCCACAAATAACATTCAGCATGGCTGTTGTATCACTTTTCATTTTAATACTTATTGGAACATCCGCAGGTTATATTCCTGCACAACGCGCAATGATGATTAAGCCGGTAGAAGCGATAAGTGAAGAATAGACCGACTTAGAAATATATGTAATGTGATTTTTTTAAATTATTTATATAAGACCATTTACAACCAACATGTTAAATGGTAGTTAGAAAACAGAAAAATAAATAAAACTTATGAAACGAATTCTGAGAATAATAGGATTAGTGCTTTTAGGCATTTTGGTGATATCCACCTTTGTATTTCTTTGGCAGCAATCGCAACCTCAGGTTGTTCAATACACAATTGTAGCTGCTCAAAAAGGTAATATTGTGAAAAGTACAGTGGCAACAGGTAAAGTTGAACCACGTAATGAGATTGATATCAAGCCGCAAATATCGGGCATAATATCCGAAGTACATATGGAGGCTGGAGACATTGTTAAAACTGGAGATATTATTGCTACTATTCAAGTGGTCCCTGATATGGTAAATTTGAGTAGTGCCGAGTCTAGAGCTGAAAGGGCAAAATTGGCTGCCGATCAGAGTCGTATCAATTATGAAAGAGATCTTAAGTTGTATGAAAATGACGTAATCTCACGTGAGGAGTTTGAAAAAGTTGAACTACAATACAAAAATGATGAAGAAGAAGTTCGTGCAGCAAATGACAATTTAAGTTTGGTTAAAACAGGTATAACGCAAAGCTCAGCACAGACAAGCAATACATTAGTACGTTCAACCGTAAACGGTACGATATTGGATGTGCCTGTAAAAGTGGGCAATTCGGTTATATTAAGTAATAATTTTAACGATGGAACAACTGTTGCTTCTGTTGCTGATCTCAACGACATGCTCTTCATTGGAAAAATTGATGAAACAGAAGTTGGTCTCTTAACCTTGGGAATGCCTATCGACATTATTATTGGTGCAATTCAAGGACGCACAATTCCTGCTAAACTCGAATATATATCACCTAAAGGTACTGAGGAAAGTGGAGCCATCCTTTTTGAAATAAAAGCAGCTCTTGAAATTCCGGAAGATTTATTTATCAGAGCCGGTTACAGTGCTAATGCTGATGTCACTTTGGATCAACGAGAGAATGTACTAATAATTCCTGAAAATACAATTGAGTTTAGTGGCGATTTAGCATATGTTTATCTTGTAAAAAATGAAGCAACACAACAGTTTGAACGCCATCCTATAACCATAGGCTTATCTGATGGTATAAATATTGAGGTAATCGAAGGGCTAAATGAGAATGATAAGATTCGTGGATCTGAGATTATAGAAGAAAAATAATTAAATATATTTCAAGACACCAAACAAAAGTTTTAAAAAGCAATTTATTATGCAAATCAGATATAAAATTTTATCCCTTTTAATTTTAATAGGTTCACTGTTTCCTATTGCAGCACAACAAAAATACACTTTGCTTGAGTGCATAGATATAGCACTTGAGAACAACCGTGATATTAAACAACAGGAGTTAAACTGGCAACAACGCCAAATTGCTTACAGTCAAGCACGCGCCGATTTATTGCCATCTCTTAATGCTACTACTGGTCAGAACTTTGGATTCGGTCGCTCTATCGGTCTCGACAATGTTTATCAGAATACTAACTCTTCTCAAACTAGCTTTAATATAAGCACTGACATAACTATATTCGATGGTTTGAGAATGAAATATAACATTGATGCTCGGAGAGCTGATATGTATGTATCAGAAGCCAACCTGGAGAGGATACAGGATGAAATTGTTATGAGTGTATCAACTGCTTTTTTACAAGCATTGCTAAACCAAGAACTGCTGCTTATCGCAGAGAATCAAATGGAGATTACACAAGCTAATCTGCTGAGAAGTGAAGCATTAGTTAACAGTGGCAAATTGGCAAAAGGTGAATTGTATGAAATTGAAGCTCAAATCGCTAAAGAGGAGTTAAATCGTGTACAAATGGAAAGCAATTATAAACTGGCATTGCTGGATCTTGCACAGATAATGGAACTAGATAATTTTTATGATTTTGATATTGTTTCGCCGTCTGCAGAGACTCTTATTGATGAAACTCCATTATTATCTTCACAGTTGGTTTATGAGAGTGCATTAGTTAACAGACCTGAGATACGAAGTATAGAGTATCAACTTGAAAGCAACATGAATGAAGTGTTAATGGCAAAGTCACAGTATTCTCCTACACTGAGCTTTGGTGCAAATATGAGTACTGGTTATTATAATATGAGTGGTGGGATAAATGATAAATTTTCAACACAGCTTAAAAATAATAGAAGTAGTTCACTTGGGTTTAATCTTAGAATTCCTATTTTTAACAAATTTCAGGTGAAAAACAATGTAAAAAATGCAGAGATTGCCATTGCAAACACGCGTCTTGAAATGGATAAAACAAAACTTGAGCTTCGAAAACGTATTGAACAGGCTTATTTTAATGCTATTAGTGCTGAAACTAGGTGGGAAGCGGCTCAAAAATCTGTGATGGCAAGTAACGAAGCATACAGGTTTAGCGAAGAAAAACATGAAAGTGGACGAGCTACCTCATATGAGCTATTTCAAGCAAAAAATAACCAAACTCAAGCTTTAAGCGAAGAGGCGCAAGCAAAATTTGAGTATGCTTTCCGATTAAAGATATTAGAGTT